>DPWT01000147.1 GCA_003527555.1 Verrucomicrobiales bacterium
GACTGTTTCTTTAGATAACGACAAAGCTCAACCATCACCACAAAACCAAATAATATTATGACAACTGAAAACGATACCGACCAGACACCACCATCAAAACCGACTACCGCGCCCGTGGTGATTGGATGCAGCGACTTGTTAGCTTTAACTTATATCCGCGAGATAGTAGGTGACGATAACCACATGCTGACGAATGAAGAACTGATCGACGACATAAAAACCAACTACATCAAACCAGTCAAGCGATGTGAAATCCCGCCTCATTTAAGAGGCGAGCAATTAGCCAGAAAAACGATAAGGGAGAGAGATAATATCAATCTTGCAAACATGCTATCGAAGGCAGAACGGGAACTTGATGAATTGAAGAATTTCATACGTGAGGAAGTGGTAATTGAAATTTACAACCCGAAAGGCGAAAACGAGGAACTGCTCAAAAAGCTGCATCTATATATTAGCTAACGGCAAAGCTCTGTCATCGGAGCGAAGCGGAGATTGAACAGCAGCGACTTGTTATGGAAATTTTGATGTGCCAGCTAAAGAGCCTAATCAGCACCCCACTTGTGAGGGGAGATCAACGCGGCGGGAACTCACCCGACGAACCGTGGGCCTGTGATGGGCAGACGAACCGCGACAAGCAGCGACACAAGGCATCAATTCCATTCCATAACGTCAAAAATCCAGCCACGCCATGATTAAGCCCACGATTTCAACTTGCCGCGCTGTATGGCGTTGGCTGCGATGCCTTGTTCGCAGTTTGTGGGCAAGGTGGAAATACCGAAACGTCGATCCAGACCTGTGCTGTTGTGGCTGTCAGATGTCACAAGCTAAACCGTGGGACTCTATTTGCGCTCATGGGGGGTGCAGGTCGATGAAAGAATACTGCATTTCTTCTGCGAACAGAAAGGATCAGTCATGAGCGACAGCGAAATTGAACTGCATACCGTTGTTCGTCTCCCCAGTTTAGCGCGGGGTTGCGAAGGGAAGGCAAATCTTGGCAGGGGCTACCAAAAACAGGCAGAGAAGATGAAGCGAAAGCACGGCAAGGAATATGGGGTGTATCACTGCCCATACTGCGGAGGAACGCACCTGACAACCAAGCTGGAGAAGCGGCACGAATACCCACCGCTAATTTATCAGACGAACAGAAAGGATCAGTCATGAGCGACAGCGAAATTGAACTGCATCCCGTTGTTAGCCCCTTTCGGGAGGTCATTACCTACCACCGAAAAGAAACGTGCAATAACTGCGGGAGTCTCAATGAGATCCAAAGAACGGATTCTATGGATAACATCATCCATGAATGCGACACCAAATGCACCTGTTGCGGGTTTCGTGACCATTGGGTGCACGGTTTCTTTGAGTCCATGATTGATGAATACGATGCTTGCGAGAAATATCAGGAGAACGTCTAAAGCCACCCATCCACTACGAGAACGACCATGACCACGCCTGACACATGCCAATCAACCTTTCCGCTTCGACTTCGGCGCGGTAGTGGATTGGCGTGCGCTGGTTTGTTCGGCTTTGGTTATCCATGCCGCCAAGATCGGCTTCAGCCATGCAGCAGGGCCACTCCGTCTAATCCAACTGTGTGCTGTGGTGGTAGGGCATCCGAGATGGCGAGCGATGCGGGTAGCACCGAGTTTCAGGCAGTCATTCCAGTTCATGACCAAATCCTAGCACGAAAAAAAAAGTATGCAATGCGTAAATAATACTTGTAACATGATACGCATTGCGTATAATACAGCCATGACAACGAAACAAGCCAAAGCAAACTACATCGAAGCGAAAGCCATCTACACAAGCATATCAAAAGCATTCAACACACGCGAAGCCCGTAGAGTAAATAGAACAGAAATAGTCAAAGCGTATGAAGCTAAGACAAAAGCAGCAACTGACCTTGTTGATATGGGATTCGAGAAACTGGAAAAAGCATTAGGGAAAAACATGAATGAATCACTTAACTTGATACTAAGCGACACAGAGACACGCAATAACATGGCCGACTTAACACTAAAATACATCTAAACAAATGAAAGAAAAACAAACGATTCCGATCTGGATAGTAACAGCCCAACACCTTCAAGGGATGATGGGCGTAGTTGCTGTCTTCGGGTCAAAGTTCGGGGCTGATTGCTGCAAAACACGCATGGAGTATATTAGTAGATACTGGCTATCAGATAACGGATATACCAACGACAAAGAGGAGCAAGAGAGCGTCAAAGCCACTGATAATGAATGGTATTACGCATCAGCGGATCATTATTCAATAATTCAGGAGGAAGTCGAAATGCCCAAGAAACGACTAGGGTTAAAAGATGTAAAAGAAAGCTTATGAGTAATAAAACGAAAAGAGATAAAAACGAGCCCGCATACTATCCGGAGGATCATTGTTGGTTATACAATAAACTCCGGGCAGCCATTTTAAGAATCAGGAGACTATGGAAAATTAAAGTTGTTCGCGGTTCTGTCTGCTCATGGCGCGGGCATGTGTATGATGACCAAGAGTGGGGGCATTTGATTGGGAGTAAAACGCACGATCAATGGTGTAGTCGATGTGATAAGTTTCGGGGTATTCCGTGCGCGGAACATCCTGAATATGATGTTGAGAGTGAACGCAGTTTTTAATGCTGAACAGCCAGCGATGTCACGGCGTAGCCGTTGATCATCCGCGAAGGTTAAAATAAACATTGACACAAGCGCAAAATCTGATATTTTGCACGTCCACCAAGGGAAACATTATGATTCTACCACTAAAACAAAAACTCCAAACAGCAGAGGCAGTC
>DPWT01000178.1 GCA_003527555.1 Verrucomicrobiales bacterium
TTAAATTTAAACGCCAAACAAAATGACCAATTCACCATGAAGCGCATGATAAACTATCTTATGTCATAAGCGCAAATCACATAACTTTGTCTCAACGCAATGACATGACCGTTTTACCGTCAACCCACAGTGGGATTACTCATGGTGACGGCGTCACTTTCAAACGCATGTATTTCATACTAGTCTCAGGAGTCGCTGGTATTTGTATGGCATCAAAAAGACTGCTAGAGTTGATCAAGATGGATCGTCCTGTGGTATTCCAGTTTTCCAAATCATCTGAAACCTCTGCATCATAAGTAATTCCTGAAACATCTAAAGGTTTGGTGAATGATAGCTTTAGCAGCTGGCTATTGTTCATGTATGGCCTGGGAAGCATGTGAGAATCAAATAGTAACGGTGAAATCCCGGTAGCATATTCTAAGCCATTAGCTACACCATCTCCCTCAGCATCCATAAAAAAACCACCCGCTGTTGTAATGCCATGAATGGCGGTCCAGCCCGCGTAACCACTGAACGTGACTTCATCAAGATATGCGGCGTCATCTCCATCGGTATCAGAGGAGTCTTTGGTGTAGGTCCAAGAAAGGCTATTGGCTCCTGGTTTTAGGTCATAGCTATGCTGCTCCCAACCCGTGGATCCTGATCTCGCGAGCACAGTGTCACCATTAAGAGCAAAGTAGCAAAAGTCATAATCCTCCTCACTACTCACACTCAACCAAAAGTTGATCGTTCCTGGACCGTTAACAGTGATAGAAAACTCAGATAGTCCGTTATCACCAATACCACCACTTTTTAAAGCGTCTGTGCCATCATGGGTGATTGATGTCTCAAGATCCCAAAATGCTGAATATGTTCGGAATCCAACACCTTTGCCCTCAAGCTCCGCTGCCGATAGTGTGCTGGGGGCATTGGTGACATTCACACTAACTGTGTGGAAATCTGAACCAGAGGGATTTTCAGCATGGACTCTGTAGCTATAAGTCCCCGATGTATTTGGCACCCACTCTACGAGACCTGTATGTTTGTCAATTGTCATTCCTGGCGGGTAGCCACCTGTGAGACTGAATACAGCAGGAAGATTTGCTACAGTTAACTGATGGCTGAACGTACTATTTGTGAATGCTTCAACACTGGTCAAACCACTAATTACTGGGGCAGTAAAATCATCTGTTAGTATTTTCCCAGTAGCCTGAGCTTTCCGCACAACGGCGCCAACTGCATTACTCAGCAGTATAGAGAAGGTCTCATCTTGCTCAGCTAGGGTGTCGCCGACTACAGGAACCGTAATGGTTTTTTCTACTTCTCCACTTGCAAAAACAACGGTCCCACCACTGCCTATGTAGTCAACCTCTGAGCTGGCACTCCCGTTGCTGATTTGAAAATCGACACTTATATCATTTGCGCTCGACTGAGACAGCCACACGGTGAAAACCATGTTACTCGTTCCGCTGTCACCTTCAAGGACTTCAGCATTATCTATGAGCAACGCGGGTGAATGATCCAATCCATCCAAAGTTGTCACACCGCTTCCTGATGGATCAAGCCAGTTGCTTAGCCGCGTCGATTCGGTGTTGTTTCCAGTCCAAGAATTGAACAATTTGCCATATGTGTCCTCGAGATCGTTTCCGCAGGCTGCGTTTCCGCCATAGAGTTGACCAACAATGCGTCCATTGGAATTAAACAGAGGCGAACCAGACGAGCCGCCTTCGGTAGTGCCGTAGTCCCAGTCATTGACGACCCAGTATTTACCGAGCTGACCCAGATCATCCGTATCTACGCTAACACGCTTTTCAGCCACGGCGGGATGATGAACACACACAGCCATAGTTGGAACTGTATTGCTACGGTTCCATCCTGCGTAGTGAACATCGAAGTTGGCAGGGATCGGATCATCAAGCTCCACAAGGCAAAAATCTGATGAACCATGAGAAGCTCTAAGAATGCTACCGGTAGCAAACTGGCTCAAGTTGCCATCGCCGATGGCCGCACTAGCAGCACTACTACGTGGGCGACACATACTATTCTGAAAATTGAAATAGCAAACAACTGAAGCCGCATTAGAAGAATTAATTCCGCAGTGATCAGCGGTAAGGAAATAGGGTTTTTTATTATTGTCAGTGTTGTTGATCAAAGCACCAGAACAGGCATCTACACCACCCAATGTGCAGGCTGCCACGGATCGAATTTGATCCTGATAAAAATCTAGTATGATTCCGAGCGGATCGTTGATGTTAGAATCACCACTGCGGCAAATTGCGTCTACGTGACAGATGCCTGTGACATCTCCACCTATTTTTTGGCGTCCTGCATTCAAAAGATTTTTAGCGAATAATGGCCTGAACCCATGATTAATTGCTGCGATTTGCAGTGCCAGCTGATCACGCATTCCCACCGGCACGCTAGCACGAACAATCATCTGATCGCCCGCGAGAAGTGGCGTCCAGAGCTCACCGTGCTCATCATTGTCGGCGTGCGTAAATGCGCGATATGGGCTATTTGCTTCTGGTCTGTGAATCTCAAGTTCTCCACCATTCGGCATGTAGTATTTTTTAAAACCAATATTGAGAGAACTGGCACCTGGTGAGCATATTTTCAGTTTCCAGATATCGCGATTACCTTGCCGTAACCATTCACCCGCGTTTTGTGGTGTAATATTGACTTCAATTGCTTTAGCAAATCTGTAGATTTCTTTATCTTTCTCCAGACGTTTGGCCTCGCGCAATAGCGGAGCATGGTCCAAATAACCCGTAACAAAATCCTTGGGCGTGAGGGTTGTGGCTGTTCTTGGTAATATTGTATTACTTAGGGTATGCGTGACTCTTCTCTCTGAATGAGAGGTCTTCTTTACTGTTTGTTCATCGCTGTTTAGTGCTTCAGGAATGATGCTAAAAGCGATCATTCCTAATAAGATGCAGAGGATGAATAATAGTTTGGATTGATTAGTTGCGACTGACACGTGTATTGATGGAACTACATAATCAAATTGAATCTATAGATAGAAAAAAGTAGTGCAAAGATTTTATACGCCACATGGTTGATGAAAAAATCAAGATAACTGTTCGGAGACAACCCTCATGGCGCTCACCACGAACTACTTTGCCCTCTACATTTGAGTAAAAAATCCGAAGTGACTTCTGATCGCACTGATGTGAGCTAAATCACACAAGAGAGACTTCTCCGCAATGGATATCTACAATGATCAATTCTCTAGAATCTTTTGTCTAGGATGCCACGCCATACCCATGCAGCCATATCCATGCTGTTGAGAAGATGACAAATTGATGAACGACACTCGAAGGCTAGCGGCGGCGTCTAAATAATGACATGAATCCAAGACCGATCATGGCCAGAGAGTTAGGTTCTGGGACTTGAGTGACTGTTATGTTGTCAAAGGCACCACCTGTCCATTTAATGCTGGCCGATAGCTGAAGCTTACTCAAACCACTGGCATTATCATCACGGAATACAAGCCCACTTCCGTTCGTCATGCTAGCGCCGTTCAGCTTGATGTCATAACTACCTACGCCAATCTCGATCGCCAAATTCTTCATCAAACTTGCATTCCAGTGGGTATTATTGTTACCGCTCAAATCGTTGACATTTCCTATTAGTGTCCAAGTATCTTTGGAATCAAAGTAGCCTACCTGCTTGACACTGCCAGAGTTAACAAACCCAACTTGGAAGAGCCGGTTACTGCTACTATCAATC
>DPWT01000236.1 GCA_003527555.1 Verrucomicrobiales bacterium
CGATCCCGAAAAAATGCCCGCTCGTGTCACAGCCATCATGCTTCACCTGACGGTCCCGCAAAACTATATCTTCCTCTTCGACATGGATAACATGTTCTATGAGGTCAACGTTCATACCCTGAAATTTAAGAAGCTATTCCATGACCCCATCCCCGGGTATCACGGTAAGGGAGGATACACATCTCAGGGAAAGGTGGTTGTCAGCAACAATGGCGAAAGCGTGGAATCAGCAAAGCATTGGAAGGTTTCTTCGAAATTCAAAAACATCGGAAGCGAAGACCGGGGCTGTCTGGCCACCTTTGATGGATCAGCTTGGGAAATTATTGAGCGTCGCCAGTATACAGAAGTAACTGGCCCCGAAGGCGTCTGCCCGACAGCGAACGGCAAAGAAGATCCCGTATGGGCCATCGGTTGGGATAAACGCTCGCTCCGTTTGCAGGTCATGGAGAACGGAACATTCGAGACCTTCCTGCTCCCCAAAGGCTGCCTCAACAATGACGCCAAACACGGCTGGTTCACCGAGTGGCCACGTATCCGAGACATCGGAGAAAAGAACCTGCTCATGGACATGCACGGCATGTTCTTCAGTTTCCCCAAAAACTTCACCGCCACGAACACTGCCGGTATTGAACCCATCGCCAGCCACATCCGCTACATCCCTGATTTCTGCCAATGGAACAGCCAGCTCGTGCTCGCTACCGATGAGGCAAGTATTCAGGGCAATCCGTTGACTGGCCAGCCCCAGTCCAATCTGTGGTTTGGCCAAATCGACGACTTGAAAAAGTGGGGTCCGCGCAATGCCGCTGGCTCGATTTATATGGATGACGCAGTTGCGGCAGGCGTCTCCTCCGATCCGTTTTTGATCCATGGTTTTCCACGACGTATCGTGCACCTTGCCTCGGACAAACCCGTTACCTTCACGCTACAAATTGACCGCGAAGGCAAGGGCAAGTTTGAGAACTACCAACGCATCCACGTGAATGGCTACACACACCACATCTTACCTGAGGATTTAAAAGCCCAGTGGATCCGAGTGCATAGCGATCGGAACTGCAAGGCGACCGTGTCCCTCCACTTCAGTGACGACCAATACCGCGACCCCAACGAGGGATCTGAGATTTTCCAAGCGATCGCGGGAACAAACGATACCAAGATCAACAGTGCCTTACTCTTCCCCGCGAAGGACAACCGTCACCTAAACGTAATCAACGGCAGTCAAAACTATGACTTCACCCAGTTTGGTTTTGAGTTTCAGGTAACGAAACCCAACGTAAAATTGGCTGAAAAACTGACCCCTCACGCAGAGTTCTCGGTGGATGATGCTTCGGTCATCTTGGTCAGTAAGGAGAGCCGTGCCATCGTCGGCAAACAAGGCAAGCGCACCGTGCTACGCCTTCCCAAGGGACCTGCTGCCTACGATCGCCCCTTCAGCTTCGGCCACCCGCGTATGCACCGCGAGGTCGAGTCCGAGCGTTTGATGGCTAACATCCACGGAACTTTTTACGAGGTCCCCTTCTGGATTGTCGGTGCTCCTGCCCTCTACACTAAGATGCGCCCCGTCTGCACCCACAACCGACAGATCAGTGACTTCACCACCTGGAATGGCTTACTGGTTCTCGCAGGCCTCAAAGCCGACGCGCAAGAATCCACCCATGTTTACAAGTCAGACGACGGCAAGACTGCACTCTGGTTTGGCGGTATTGATGACCTCTGGGCCTTTGGCAAACCCGTCGGTGTAGGGGGCCCTTGGAAAGATACCCAAGTCAACGCCGGTGTGCCATCCGACCCCTACCTGATGACCGGCTACGACCAGAAAAGAATCGAGCTCACTGCCGACAAAGACACCAAAGCGACCGCCTGGTTGGTGTATAAATAGTCAGCTGCACTGACACCCCCTTTTCACCCCATGAAATCCCCCTCGATCATCTAACCAAAAAATCAAATTCCTAGCAGTCAGTCAGTAGAAAGCTGTAAGTGGTTTACTGCTCGAGAATTTCCACTTCGTAGCCATCGGGGTCGGTGACAAATGCCATCTTGCGTTCGCCTGAGGTGAATTTTTCCCGCCATTGGCCCGGCCAGATTTCAATGCCGTCGTTTTCCAGTTTGTCACAGTATTCCACGATATCAGTCACCCCCACGCAGGTGTGCATCAGGTCCTCGGGGAAATCGACTTTGTAGTCCGGCGAGTGGGTCAGCTCTAGGAAGTGCTCGTTACCCGGAAGATGAAGAAATACGAGTTGGTTGCCCTGCGGCGAGGTTTTTTGTTCACCCAGCTCAAAACCTATTTTCTGATAGAATGCAATGCTTGCCTCGGGATTAGAAACACGGATACGGGTGTGTAAAAATTTGATCATCCACATGTGTGCCCTTGTAAAGCAGAGTCGTCAAGTAAAGCTTCATGATGACAAAAAAAGCTTATCTCACAGCAGTGAGATAAGCGGTAGTTGGTTAGCATAAAACAAGTTAGGCTTTCGCTTTCCCTTTCGGTCGCGCCGGTTTAAATGTTAGCTCTTTAGCATCTTTTCTACGGGTGACTTTGACGGTGTCACCCTCCTTGATGTCTGCCCGCAACAGTGCCTCAGCAAGGGGGTCCTCAATGTAGCGCTCCACAGCACGACGCATCGGACGCGCCCCGTAGTTAGGATCATATCCCTTCTCCATAAGAAACTCGCGGGCATTCTTGTCCATTTTCAGAGTGATACTTTTGTCTTCAAGGCGGGCGAAGAGCTTGCTACACTCGAGATCGACAATGACGTTGAGTGCCTTTTTCTCAAGCATATGGAATACCACGGTGTCGTCGAGACGATTGAGAAACTCAGGCTTAAACTGCTTCTTCGCCTCATCGAGAATTTTTTCCTTCATCCCATCGAAATCAGCCTCGTCCTCTTGCATAGCACCGAAGCCGAGCGAGGTTTGGCGTTTGATGCTAGAGGCACCAACATTCGAGGTGAGAATGATGATGGTGTTACGGAAGTCAATTTTTCGACCAAACGAATCAGTGACCATGCCCTCTTCAAGAATTTGCAGGAGCAAATTCATCACATCTGGGTGGGCTTTCTCAATTTCGTCAAACAGAACGACTGAATAAGGACGGCGTCTAACAGCCTCAGAAAGCTGTCCGCCCTCCTCGTAGCCGACATATCCTGGAGGAGATCCAATCAGGCGAGAAGTGGAGAATTTCTCCATGTACTCGGACATGTCAATCTGGATCAGGGAGTCGGCATCACCGAACATGAACTCAGCAAGGTTGCGTGCCAGATAAGTTTTACCCACACCAGTAGGTCCGAGGAATAGGAATGACCCGATCGGACGGCGCGGGTCTTTGAGGTCGGCTCGCGAACGACGTAGAGCTTTCGAGATAGTCACGACAGCCGTATCTTGGCCGATGACCTGGCTCTTGAGTTGCTCCTCCATTTTGAGTAGCTTCTGAGCTTCTTTCTCTTCCATGCGCTGAAGTGGTACGCCCGTCCATTTGGAAATGACCGCCATGATTTCATCTTCGCCAACCTCAACGATGGTTTCTTCGCTCTCGGCGCGCCAGGTGGCGACGATTTCCTCGAGCTCTTTTTTTGCCTGCTTCTCAGCATCACGCATCGATGCGGCTTTTTCAAAATTCTGCTCATTGATAGCAGCCACCTTGTCTTCTTGAATATCACCTATTTTTGCCTCTAGATTCTTTAGTTTAGGGGGGCGAGTCATCTGACCAATACGAGCACGAGAACCAGCCTCGTCTAACACATCAATCGCCTTATCGGGAAGGAATCGATCTGAAAGGTAGCGTGATGACAATTTCACCGCAGCCTCGATGGCATCTGGTGTGTAACTCGACTTGTGGTGCTCCTCATACTTAAACTGGAGACCCTTCAGAATAGCGATGGCATCTTCTTGGGACGGTTCCTCTACCTTAACCTTCTGGAATCGGCGCTCGAGAGCTGAGTCTTTCTCGATGAACTTGCGGTATTCGTTCATCGTGGTGGCACCCACGCATTGAAGTTCTGATCTCGAAAGTGCGGGTTTGATAATATTCGAGGCGTCCATGGCACCCTCGGCGGATCCGGCACCCACGATGGTGTGAAGTTCGTCGATAAAGAGAATGATATTTCCCGCCTTACGAATTTCATCCATCACCGCCTTGATACGCTCTTCAAACTGGCCACGGTATTTGGTGCCAGCAACCATGAGAGCAAGGTCAAGAGTCACAACACGCTGATCACGCAGGAGCTCAGGAACATTGCCGCTGGCAATCTCCTGTGCTAATCCCTCGACAATCGCCGTTTTTCCAACACCGGCTTCACCAATGAGTACGGGGTTGTTTTTAGTGCGGCGACAGAGGATTTGAATGACACGCTCAATCTCGGATTCGCGTCCGATAACTGGGTCGAGTTTATCTTTATCCGCCAACTTCGTTAGATCACGTCCAAATGCTTTGAGCGCAGGCGTCTTTCCTTTACCATCTTCCTCGGCAACCATCTCATCGGCATCATCATCAAACTCATCAAACTCTGTGCCAAGCTCTTCAGGGCTGAAATTCGGATCGATTTCCGCAAGGATTTCTTGGCGTGTCTGGTTGATGTCCACCTCTAGGCTGGTCAACACGCGGGCAGCAACACCCTCACCTTCTCGAAGCAGGCCTAACAATAAGTGCTCAGTTCCTACATAAGAATGATCAAGTTGCTGAGCCTCTTTGTTCGAAAGCGACAAAACCTTCTTGACCCGCGGAGTGTAGGGGATGTTTCCCGCAATTTTATTCTCGGGGCCTGAGCCAACTTGTTTTTCCACTTCGATACGCACGGTATCAAGATCGAGTCCCATGTTCTGTAACACACTCACAGCGACTCCTTGGCCAAGTTTGATTAAGCCTAATAGAATGTGTTCGGTGCCGACGTAATTGTGGTTGAAGCGATCAGCTTCTTTTCGGGCGAGTGCTAGGACTTGCTGGGCTCTTGGAGTAAAGTTATTCATAGTTGGTGAGATGCCTTATAGGCAAATTAAATTAGTTAATAAAACATATATCAGGGTTTGGCAAAGAATGCAAACAGTCACGGATGATTTTAGCACGATTTGTATCACGCTCCTCTGGTGTTAGGCTGCGTCCTGCTTGATGCTGCAGATGGGCCGGCTCAATATCCATTAGCAGGGTATCACAAAGTTGAATGGTTTCGTATGGAAAACATTTCAAGTCTGTTCCCAGCCGGATAAGTGAGAGGTGTGTGAGTGCTTCCTTAGAATCTATGACATAGGCATGTTTGAGTAGCCCGTATGCGCGGGCAATCTTATCAGCCACCATTTGAGGATCGTCTTCGATAAGCTTCAGCCGTGCGTTACGCTCATGATCACGAACTTTTTTAATCACTCGCTCGAGACGATTAATAATACTATCCTCAGATTCCCCTAAAGTCGATTGGTTGGAAATCTGGAATAGGTGGCCTAGGGACTCGGTTCCCTCGCCAAAAATACCACGCACGGCAAGTCCCAGCTTCCCGACTGCTTGAATCACTTGCCCGATGTGATCGCTAATAACCAGGCCGGGGAGATGCAACATAGCAGATGCCCGCAATCCAGTGCCGAGATTCGTCGGGCAAGCAGTGAGATACCCCAATTCGTGATCGAAAGCATATGGAAGCTTTTGTTCTAACTCCATGTCGACACTTGCAATTAGGTCATATGCCTCACGCAGGTGTAAGCCCGAACGGATCGATTGCAACCGCAGGTGATCTTCCTCATTGATCATCACACTGAGTGTCTGGCTACGGTTAACGACTGTGGCACTCCCTTCTCCCCTTGCTGCCTGCTCTCGGCTAATCAGATGACGCTCCACAAGAACTTGTTTTTGGACTGATGACAGCGCGCTGAGCTCCTGTGAGAATGCTTCTTTCATATTTGGTAGCGACTCAATTTTTTCTCGAAGTGAACTCAATAAATCAATTCGCTCCTGTTTTCGTGCCCATCCAGGAAATGGTGCACCAACAATATTACGCGCCAGTCGAATACGACTCGTGAGAACGATGGCGCTATCAGCATCAGCACCGGTCATCCAGTCTGCAGGGTGCTTGAGTAATGTAGAAAATCGCATCATGGTGGCAGAAAATTTAAGTATCCAGTATCAAGGTTTTTTCTTCAATCTGGCTAATCTGGTCGCGGAGCTTAGCAGCTTTTTCATAGTCCTCACCGCTGATTGCCTCTTCCATTTCTTTTCTCAGGGTATCAAGCTGTCGGCGCTGTTGAAATGCCTCGACCATTCCCATGGGCACGCGCCCAGTATGGCTGGTGCCTTTATGCATTCCTGCGAGGTTATGTTTGATCTCTGCCAAGAAAAACTGATAACAGCCACTGCAACCGAGACGACCGGTCTTCTTTAGATCGTCAAACGCAAATCCACAGTCCGGACAACAGGTTTTGTCGTCCATCACAAGACTAGTATGCGTATCGGGTAAATCATTCTGAGTATCATCATCCGGTTCGTTCTCAGGAAAATCTATGTGGGGCAATAGGAAGCCATCTAGGTCTGTTACTCCCTGCTCGTTGGCACAGGAATCACAGAGATTGGTCTTCTTCGATACCCCATCAATAATTTGAGTGAAGAATACCGTCGCCTTACTATCACAAAAGTCGCATTGCATCGCTGAGACAAACTTAGCCACGACAACAGGATTTGCGAAAGGAAAAGTCACGTGATGCCACATTTTTTTGAATGTCTCTCTCACAGAGCCAATTAGCAGCAAAAACCACGTCTTGCCAAATTCCTCTGTTCAAGCCAACCTAGGGAAAGGATAATTCCTCGCATATTTAATGAATTTTTTACGTAAAATAGCGTCCAACGGGGTAAAGACACCTGTACCACCAGATTCCGCACAAGGAGGAGGCATGGCGAGTGGATCCAAAAACACTCAAAAATCGGATGGAAATGGTTCGCCCGATAACCGTAGAATAAAATCGAATGATATTGCCAGCGAAGACGCCATTTGGGTTGCTGAGGCCCAAGCGGGTGACATGCGGGCATTCGACCGACTGGTCAGCAAACACCGTGGAAAAATTTATGCAATGATCTTTAACATGGTCAAAAATGATGCTGATGCCTGGGACTTATCCCAAGAGGCATTCATAAAAGCATGGAAGGCTCTGCCAAAGTTTGAGTCGCGTGCACGCTTCTCAACGTGGCTATTTCGCATCAGCCACAATGTTGTGTATGATTGGCTCAGAAAACGACGTATTGAGGGTGATGGCGAGCTCAATGACGAGGTGTTTGATACCTCACGAGTTGACCCTGGTGCCTCTACGATGCCACATCATAATGCCCCTCCCGATGAAGCAATGCAGCAAAACGAATTATGCGAGGAGATCAACGCTGCTTTAGCTGGGTTGTCTGAGGGACACCGCGAGGTCATACTGCTACGTGAGGTTCAAGGCCTCGACTACAAGGAAATTGCCGAAATAACCGGAAATACTATCGGCACAGTTATGAGTCGGCTCCACTACGCTCGTAAAAAACTTCAAAGTATTCTCAGGCCGGATGCTGATTAATCCCACCAAAAATCTAATTAAAAATAACCATGAAGAAAGAACCTGATCAAACAACACTCACACAATGGATCGACGGCGAGCTTGTGGGTGAGGAACTACAACGTGTCGAAACATGGGCGCAGAATCATCCAGAACTACTCGCCGAACGCGATGCTATCCAAGCAATGAATCAATCTATTCGTGCGACAATTCCCGCGAGTATTGAACCTCCATATGGAGACTTTTTTAATGAGCGAATTCTACGCCACATCGAGAGCGAACAGCTTACTCAAGCACCCACACTTGCGCCAAAGCGCAGAATCTGGCAATGGCTCATGATTCCAACGGCCGCAGCCGGTATGGCATTCTGCTTTTACGTGGGCACACGTGTAGCTGAGCCCACAAGTATCACATCGCCCGCGAACAACGTAGTGAGCAGCATTTATACCCCCGATGGAGATGTCAGTGCGGACATATTCCGCGCAGAGGGA
>DPWT01000237.1 GCA_003527555.1 Verrucomicrobiales bacterium
TCCGCAGAAAGCTGTGCTCGATGCCTATGCGCCTACCGAGGTGAAATTGTCTAATGGAAGATTGGCGAAGGTGAAGTATGCCGTGGATGCCGAACCGTGGATCGCGATGAAAATGCAGCACCTATACGATGTGGTTAAGTTACCTGAGATAGCAGATGGGAAGACTAACTTATTAGTACATCTTCTTGCTCCGAACCAGAGGCCGTGGCAGGTCACTGGGGATCTGAAGGGGTTCTGGGAACGAGGTTATCCGCAGATGAAGAAGGATCTTGCTGGGAGATATCCGAAGCATGAATGGCGGTAACCTAAGGACAACTGAGTTTTTATTTAGCCATGGCGCTTCACGGCTTGCCCTTTTTCGGCGGTGGTCGGAAATCGGGGAAGGCGAGGACTCTGGGGGTTCGGCGACCTTTTTCGGTAAAAACGAATGCAATCATGCGTGAGCGTGGGTCGTGGAGCCAGGAGGTTTCACAGAGCGGGTGGCGGCGCTTGTCGCCGGTAATTATGAAGGAGAGATCCACGGGGTAGTTCGCGCGACTGTTTGCCGGAGGTTTTATGATTCTTCGTGATTGGGGTGGTAGTCTAAGTTTTTGATTTCCCACGGTGCCCTTGACGGTGTGCGGGCTGAGGTTGAGCCAAAGAATCTGGCCGTTGCTGAATCGGTCTGTATTGGCGTTGATGAGCCGCAGACTGACAGGGGCAATGGTGTTTTTTGAATCCGTGGTAACGAGTAGGTAAAAATCGCGCACGTTGGTGGTGACAACTGCATGGGGTGCTCCCTTGGGGAGTTTTTTAGGATTGGCTACAGGTTCGGAAACCATCCGGAGATTTAGTCGGCCTGGTGGCAAGGTGTAGGGCTCGGAGAGGTTCATGCGAGGAAGCTCTACCTCTTGTGAGGTTTTGCCGTCGAAGAGATGTAGCTTTGTCGGTGCCCCAGCGGGTGCGCTCAGGTAGATGATCCGGCAGCTGCGTTCCTTGCTGGCTTTCTTCTGGGCGGCCAGCGGGAGGGTGATGAGCAAAAGCACGAGTAGAGTGAGGAGTCGCATGAGTGGGTAGGGGTGATTAGACCTCGTTAGGGCTGAGCCACCTGAACGAAGTGATGACAAAGCGTCGACCGAATTTGCGGTTCACGGTTTGTTGTGGTATGTCGGTTCGGTCGGCAGCGTCGCGGGGGTCGATGAAATCCCGGGTCCGGCTTACGGTGGCTTCGCACCAGGCGCGGGCGGTGACGTTGCCATCAGCGTCTTTGGTCTCGCCATAGGCGCGGATGGTGAAGGTGTCGTCACGCGCGGTGAGGATGGGGGCGAGTGGGCGTAGGATATCGGCCTGGCGGGTCCAGCCGGGGAGACCATAGGAGCTTTTTCCTTGGGCGGCTTCGGGGAACTGGTAGCCGGCGTCGGCGAGTTCTTGGTCGGGAGCGACACCCGCGTCATCAGATAGATCTTGCAGCACTTTATAGGGGCTGTACGCTGAATCGGAGAGGTTGTTGAGGGCTGTCTGGATGGCGCCCGCCAAGGCAAGGTCACCGGAGCCGAGTTGGCGATTGATGAATTCTGAGAGCGATAGGAATGGGCCACGGCGACGAACTTGCACGACGATTTCCTCGGCGAGGGCGTCGAGGGTATCTTTGCTAAAGACACGATAACCTGAAAACTCAGAGCTATCGGGAAAGGCACCTGCTGTGCCTCGTTTTCCGGCTTCGACATCGCCAGCTATGGTGAATCGGGAGAAGGCGTGGTCGGTTTTTTGGGAAAGTTTGATGGGCCACTTGGTATTCGACTCTGTGATGTAGGGGATTTTGTGATTGCGGGCGTGGCCGAGCAGAGCGCGCCAGGCTGTGACGGATGTGGAGTTCACGTTGAACATGCCCTCCACCTCGAGTCGGGATGCGACCCGTTGCCAGCCGTCGTTACTCATGAAGTTCTTATCGAAGACTGCTGCGGCATCGGCGTTGCTCAGGCCATGGTCTTCGAGGATTGGCCGATAGCTGCGGTTGGGTAGTGGTTTTTTCTTGGTGAGGAACTCAACAAACCTGGTGCGCATGTTGGTGCCACCGGGGCCAAACTGAGTGGGGTCGGGTGCGATGGAGGAGAAGAACCAGTCGTCGAAGAGTAGATGGTTTGCGCAGTAAGAGTCGTCGTGTTGGAGGTTGGCAACAACTGCGTCATCGGATGAGTTCACCACGGCGTGTGATGGGATAAGTGCCGAGGCGTCGCTATTGCCGATGACATTCAACTGGTAGGGTGGCACGGGGTTTTCGTAGCGCATGTCCCAGTTCTGCAGTTCTCCGAGCGAGGCGAGGGGGCGGAGAGGGAGCTCGCTGAGGACGATGCGGGAGAGTCCGTTGCTTTTATCGAAGCCGGAGATGATGTAGCCTCGGTGGTTTGTGGCGTCAGCATTGGGTAGTCGGCTATCGCCCGGCGCGTGTTTGATGAAGCTGTAGTCGAAGGGGGAATTGATCGGATGGTAGGCGCCGGCGTATTCGTGTCTGATGTTGCCGTATTCCTTGGTTTTTCCCATGACGGTATAGTTCACCAGAGGGCTGGTTTGAATGAGTCCTTTTCCAGGCAGATGGGAGTCGCTTGCGACGCGGGATCCGAACACGGTGGAGAGGAATGGTTGTGGGTTATTCTCTACTTCCTGGGCAGTTGGGCTGGTTAGGTTTATCGCGGGGATTTCTTTCCAGTATTTGCGTGCTGTTTCGACTGGGATCACCATACGGTAGACGAGGAGCAAGTCGCGTGTCTGTAGCGAATTCATGTTGATATAGTTTCCCACGCCATGGGCTCCGTCGCGATAGGCAGTATCGAATTTTACATTGGTTTCGATCCGACTTGAGGGTTCGAGTGCGACGGGCTGGCCGGTGTCGTCTTTGACATTAAAGATGTGCCCACTTCTGGAGCGATAACCGGGCGCCATATTGAGTCTATTGGCGGTTGAAGGTGATGTGTTGGACGGGCTGAAGACGCGGGTTTCACCTGGTCCAAGTGTGAAGGTCTGATTTAAGTCATAATAAAGGTGGGCGTGAGCGCCCATCGAAGGATAACTACCGCTCCTTGTGAGGCAGTAGTAGCTCGTGTTGTTCCCATATCGAAAAGCGCAGGGGATCGGTCTTACCAGTACAATGCGCAGCGGTTCGGAGGTGATCGAGACGTTATAGGGGTTCCACATCGTGACTACCGGGGTCATCAGGAGGTGCAATCGGTGGGTCGGTTCGCCGCTGACATGTGGACTGATTCGAGAGGTTTGGTGGGAGAAGACCCAGTGGATGCGGGCGATGACTGGGATGGTCCTGATTTTGTGGAGAAAGTTATGGGCTCCATGCGAGTGCCAGATATGGGTTGCTGTAAAGGGAATAGAGTGTTTGCCGTGGCCTGTGGAAATACGTTTGTATGCGGTGGCGTAGTCCATGAGGTTGTGCCACGAGCTCACCCCGCCGTGTTGGTAGATCGGCGGACGGCCGGGTCTGTCACGGTAGCCTGTCCATGGGTAGAGCATGGATTGTTGGGGCTGAGGGTCTCCAGAGTGGGGGCGGGCTGAGAGGCTGGTTGAATGAGGAGTGTAGCGAAAAAACGGGAGTCCGCTGCGAGGCAAGGACTTCCAGTTTTCGGTGACTAGTGAGAGATCCTTACGCCAACCGCCGGTGGCTGTGTTAGTCAGGAGCCCTACTGAGTTTGTTGACAGGTCATGGAAATAACGATTGGCTGGCACCGGAGCATTTTCATCGGAAATGAAGGATGTGGTGGAGAGTGAGATCATGCGGTTGACCAGCGTCGAGTCATCCAGAAGGGAATCGAGCTGGAAGACTTCGGGGTCGGCTGTAGCGTGAGATTTTGCGAGTGTCGACCAACGGGCAGCATTATCCTGCTCTGGTTCGTAGGGGGCTGGTAGTCGTGCCTTTTGGTTTTCGCCTGACACCCACCATGCATAGCTGCCTTGGGTTTTTCCCTCTACTGAAACCGGTTTGAGATGCACTTGTCGTTGGTCGCTGGTGGGTAGTGATGCCGCCCCGAGTATGGGTATCCATCCGGGGGATGCGTGGTTCCGTGCAATAGAGCTGATTTTGTCGGTGCCTGATTTGTTTTCTGCGGAGGAGGCCAGCCATGAGAGGAAACGTCCACCGTCTTCAGTAGTTCTGCGTTTGGCGCCGTAGTCCGGTTGAATAGGTCGGCCCTTAAAGCGACCCTGTGTCTCGTGATCAGTGCCTTGCCAGCTTTTCCAAACGCCTGTGACCATGGGATGATCTTTATCGAGAATGTTGGCGGGTGCCGTTACCCGGGTGTCGTTGCCGGCGAATTTTTGGAGATCGCCGAGCGCCAGCATCAGTGCCAGGCGTGCGTTAGCCTTGGCTTGGGCTTGCGCTGACTCGTGGGAAGAGCTGCGTATGGTCTGTGTTGAAAGTGTCAGCAACGCCAGTGTCACCAGAGCAAGCAACATCATGATCGACAGGGTTGCGATCAACGCAAAACCCGGACGATGAAGCTTCCGTAGGTGTAGAGGATTCACTTGGAAAAATTTGGGGGAGGGGAACCCTATGTTTTTCGTGGGCTTGCCAATTTATCAAAAATCGGGTCAGCAGAAAATAATAATTTACCAATACAACTTCCGTCAAAATGATCGATCTGGCAAACACTTAAACTCTCAACTTTGGACCATAAGGGGCTAACATTTCAGCATTTCTTTACCTGTTGCATCGACCAGGAATGCAAACTCAATAGGGTGTGGGCGACTAAAACGGCCAAAGGATGGGGATCATTACTGAAGCAATGAGCCACAGGATGACCGCCAGAGGGAATCCGGCGCGGAAGAAGTCGCCAAACTTGTAGCCACCGGCACCGTAGACGAAAGTATTCGTTTGGTAACCAATAGGAGTGGAGAAGCTGGCGGATGACCCGAACATAACAGCGATAATAAACGGGATGGCACTGATATCAGTGCCGTTGGCTACGGCGAGTGTTTTAGCGACAACGATGGCGAGAGGTGTCAGTAAAACCGCGACCGCGTTGTTAGAAATGATTTCCGTCATCACGGCGGCAAAAAGATACATCAGTGCCAGCATGATGTATGGATTGGTGATGCCGAGATTTTGAGTCATGCCATTGGCGATTCTCTGCGCCAGTCCAGATGCTTGGATAGCCATACCGAGACCTAACATGCCGAAAATGATGAACACAACTTTCCAGTCGATGGCGCGGTAGGCCTCGTGGGGTTGTACGCATTTGGTAACCAGAACTAACAATGCACCGGTCATGGCTAGCTGTACAATGGGAATGCGTGGGATGCCGAAGTGCCCACCCAGTGCGCCTGCGATCATAAATAGAAGCAACGCGCCGATGGCAATGGGAGCCTTGCTGCTGCGGAAGTTAGTGTGCTCGGGTTCGCTCAGGTTAATGAAATCGCGCTGCTGGAAGAGTGTGTTCATTTTCTCTGTGGGGCCCTGAACAAGCAGAGTATCACCAAAGGCGAGCTTTTCATCTTCGAAACGTTCGCGTAGGTTCTTGCCCTGTCGGTGTACTGCGAGAATCAATACACCATAACGTTGTCGGAAATTCAGCTCTTTGAGGCTTTTTCCCGTCATGTTAGAATCAGGGCCGATGATGCCCTCCATGAGTAAGGCGCTTTCGGTTCGGATGCCCTCGAGGCCACGCTCGGCATTGCCCCGAACGTCGATGCCCTCCGTCTTCGAGATGCCCATGACCCCTGCAAGGTCACCTTTGAAAACAATTTCATCACCTGCTTCGAAAACGATTTCTGGTAGGGGGCGGCGCAGCCGTCTGCCGTCACGAAGCACTTCTAAAACGCGTGCCTTTTTCATTTTTGCCAGAGGGCTCTCAGGAAATGTTAGGCCGTCCAGTTCGCTGTTCTTTTTGACAAATGCGTGGGTGATAAACTCACGTGAGCTCTCTGTATCGATCAGAGTGGCAAGCGTTACTCGATCGGGCAGTAATTTACGCCCCAGTGTCAGCATATAAATAAATGCCGTGGCGACAAAGATCAGCCCTAACGGTGTGATTGAGAACATGCTGAAATTTGCCAGTCCCTCACGTTCAGCGATGCCAGTGGCAATGAGGTTGGTAGATGTGCCAATGATTGTAGTGGTTCCACCGACAATAGCAGCGTAGGAAAGGGGAATCAGAAAGCGTGAGGCGGTGTATTCTTTGCGCCGACAAATCGCTAGGACGATGGGCATGAAAACAACGACCACTGGGGTGTTGTTGACGAATCCAGAAAGCGCGGCGACGAGGATCATCATTACCACCATCATGCGCAGCGGCGAGCTACCTGCGAGTTTCTCAAACCACGTGCCTAGGGCTTCGATTACCCCTGTTTTTTCCAATCCCGAACTTAGGATAAACATACACGCTACTGTTATGGGTGCGGGGTGTGAAAAGACAGTTAGGGCATTCAAGTGATCGCCAGGAGTGACGTTCAGAATACCAGCGAGCACGCAAGCTATGAGAGCAGATACCGCAACAAGTTCGGCTGATACCCATTCTTTGACAAAAGCAATGAAAACCAGAACCACGAGCGCGGTGAGGTAAGCTTGTTGCCATGTTGCGAAAATTTCCACTTGCTAAGATTTTAGTAGAAGATCGTTAGTGTTGACCAGAGGTTTCCTTGCGGAATGTCAAGATTTGAGCGTTTCGTACCACACGTTTTCCTGGAAACCTACGAGAGATATGTCTTTCCCTGTTAGGAATGGGCGCTTGACGAGGTTGCCGTTGCCGGTAAGGGTTTTCAAAGCATCGTCATCAGGCATGGTGGGGAGTATGTCTTTCATGCCGAGTTGGCGGTAATCCACACCCGATGTGTTGAAGAGTTTGCGAATATTTCCGGCTTCTTCAAGTGCTTGGGATAATTCAGTCAGAGAGGGAGGAGATTCCCTGATTGCGATTTCAATGAATGCAATGCCGTTGGTAGTCAGCCACTTGCGTGCCTTACGGCAGCCGTCACATCCCTTATAGGCGTAAAAACGCAGCATTTTCAGAGGAGTTAACCTACACGGAACACGATCCGCGCCTTGGAGGTGTCGTAAGGCGACATCTCCATTTTAACTTTGTCACCCACAACAAGGCGAATGAAACGCTTACGCATTTTGCCCGAGATATGAGCAAGAACCTCGTGGCCACTGGCTAGCTCCACCTTGAACATTGTGCCAGCTAGCACGTGTTTGATGATACCCTCGAGTTCGACCGCCTTGTCTTCGCGATCGTCATCTTTTTTCTTTGGTGGGCCGTAGTTGTGTCTGCGCCGGCGTCTGCCGCCACCTCCTCTTTTGGGTCTTCCTGCGATAATGTACTCCTTTGTTGGTTCAATCGATGTTGGCTAGTTAGCGTTAAGCTATCCGTAGCGTCATGGATGACGATATGTGCCTTTCCAGTAGTTTATTGGATTAGATGGATTTCGCAATACTAAAGTCATTTGAATACTAAAGTCATCTGAAAAGTGGCTGTGTCTGATGGAAGATAAGAATAGAAGCTCCATGCTTTATGAGGTCATACGGCTATAGAGTGGTTGATGGGCTATGATTAAAAT
>DPWT01000218.1 GCA_003527555.1 Verrucomicrobiales bacterium
CGAAGAAAACACGCTAGCTAACTTGGCATTTTTCAAATGGTTGCACGATGAATACGGTATGAAACTCGACATCTATGCTTTTGATGCGGGAACTATTGATGGTCCTAGATATTATGGGAGTACCAAGACAGATAAATTTAAGAAACAATATCCACGCGGATTCAAGCCTATCTACGAGTATGCAAAGAGCTTTGACTGCCGGTTAGGTGTCTGGCTCGGGCCAGATGGTTTTGGTGACACAGCAAAAGAAGAGCAGGAGCGGATCGACATGCTTGTGGGATTTTGCCGCGACTACGAATTTGCTTTGTTCAAAATGGATGCCGTCTGCACCCAGCTGCGTCCTGACAAGCAGAAGGCATTTGACCGACTGATGACCGAGGTGCGCAAGCACAGTCCGGATCTGATTCTACTCAATCACCGGCTTAAGCTGGGTGATGCAAAGAAACATGCCACAACCTTTCTCTGGGGTGGTGCCGAGACCTACATCGATGTGCACATGGCGAATCGGGAAATGACCGGCACGCACAATCGGGTGAAGGCAATCTCACGCGGGCTGGTTCCAGACCTGAAACGACTCACCGAAGACCATGGTGTCTGCATTTCCTCGTGTCTCGATTTTTGGGACGACGACCTGATCCTTCAGGCGTTCAATCGCAACCTGATTCTTGCTCCAGAAATCTATGCGAATCCATGGTTCCTGCGTGATGATGAGTTCCCAAAATTGGCGCGTATCTATAACCTGCACCGGCGTTACCGCGAAATCATGGTCAAGGGCGTGGTGCTCGATGAACAAAAATACGGGCCGCGTGCTGTATCACGTGGTGACGATGCTACTCGGCTAGTAAGCCTACGCAATCTCACCTGGGAGCCTGTTACTCACAAAGTGAAACTTGATGACTCAATCGGTCTCAAAGTCGACGGTGCCGTGGAGGTACGCCAGTTTCATCCCACAGAGCGCATTATCGGTAATTTCAAAAAAGGCGATGAGGTTGCAGTGACTGTGCAGCCCTTCCGTAGCTGCTTATTATTGGTCGATACCAAAAGCTCAGGTGGTATTGGTGTCAACGGTTCCGACTACGAAGTGGTTCGTGATGTGCCAGGCAAGGATGTCGTGATCAACGTGCTTGGCGGAGCAGGGGAGACGGTTAAAATATCACTAGCGTCAGGAGGGCAGAAGTTTTCTGGTGCGACACTTGATTCCAAATCTCAATCAACACTGACCTCCGGTGGTGCTGTTGATATTACCTTCCCTGGTAAACAAAACCGCAATGCATGGCATAAAAGACTCGGCGCACCTATAGTGACGGCAGTGCCGGCGGATGCCCAGACCATTTTCGAGACAGCTTGCTTCACCGCCGATAACGACCCTCTTGAAATTCGCTCTTTGAGGCGCTCTGGACCGACGAAAATTCAGCAGGTGCAGAAAACCCGTGATATTTTCCTCAACCAGCCGATCATTGCAGAACGTGGAATACTTCAGGACTATCTTTTCGATGGCAAACCGACAGTTTACGATTTTGAGCGTAAACGGGTCAGAGCTCCACAAAGCCGTAGCCTTCGCCTTGATCTTGGTAAACCCACCAAAGTGAATCACATCTTATTAGAAGCCGCACCAAGTTCGCAGGCAGCAAGTCCTGTAGTCGATGGAGAACAATACGCACAAGTCTCTGCCGATCTGAAAACATGGTCTACAGCACGCCTCGTCAAGGATGGCAGTAACATGCGTATCGAATGTGATTCGTCGAAACCCATCCGCTACGTGCGCACAAACATTACCCCCGGAAAGCTTGTCGAAATCCGTGGTTTTTCTAGTAAAAACGCCTCAAAGCAACTTGATCGAACCGGTTGGCGAATGACTTGGCTCTTTCCCCCATTCAAGAAGGTTCAAAAGGCATGGACGCTACCATTTACCGTCGATCAAGCGCCTAAGGGCGGCTATCTCACAATTGCTTGTAACGGCAAGCACGGCAGCCAGGCAGTGTGGGTAGGCCTTCGCGTTGATGGTCAATATCTTGGGGCCCCCGACCGCGCGCCATCTTTTGCTGCAAACCCATGGGAGTATCCTGTCAGGAAAAGTGATAAAAACTACAGCTTTTATATTCCTGTCACGGATGACATGTTAGGTAAGAAATGTGAGGTGGTTGTATTGGCGTTTGATCCTGAAAACCTCGCGTTTACGCCAGATGTTTTGCAAACATCTTACCCAACTCCTTACATCAAGAAGACCCTGATTCTTAAACGCTAGAATTCATCGTCGTATCATGACGTGGATGAGTTGTATTTTAGTTATCCCTGAACAATTATAGGTCGCAATTGCCTAGTTTCTCAGATATTAATGCGCTGAATTTAGGATAAAGTGATGAAGATGCCATCCTAGTATTTCGACGCGCAACTTACTTAATATGAGAATAAACACAAAAATTGTAGCTGGCTTTTGTTATATGGTCATTGTCTTAATGACATCTATCGTGGGCGCTCATGAAACGCAGACAATAGCCACTAAAGAGGCTGTAAAAGTAGTAAAATTTGATCCAGTTATCAAAAATTTAGAGGGATGGACAGTGCACATCGATCCAAAACTTCTTGTAGGTGCACATGCTGAGCAGGGGGCGAAGGCGCTCACAATGTTAGCAAACCATCTACAAAGAATCTCAATCTTAGTGACTGGCAAACAGCTTGAAGATATGCGAAAGGTAGAAATCTGGATTGAGCATTCGCATCCTGAGCTGACGAGTATGCAATATCATCCGGGTGTTAAATGGCTCACTGCCCGTGGCTATGATGCGCGTTTAGCCAAGAAGGTGCATATCACCCATGCTGAGAATTTACTTAAGCGTGATCAGCTTCTCAAGCATCCAGCTGTCATTCTTCATGAACTGGCACACGGATATCACGATCAAGTTCTGGGTTTTGATGAGCCGCGCGTGATGGAGGCCTACAAGAGTGCCATGGAAGCAAAACTCTATGATAAAGTGTTGCTCTTTAATGGCAAGATGGTCCGTGCTTATGCCGCAACTGATCATAAAGAGTATTTTGCTGAGGGAGTTGAAGCCTATTTTTATCGTAACGATTTTTATCCGTTTGTGAGAGCAGAACTTAACATCCACGACCCGTTGTTGCATGACGTGATGCAGCAGATTTGGGGGCGCTAATGTGGTTTCATCTACGGGGCTAATATGAAAAACCAATCAAACACGTGATGTCATTTAATAACCAGAAAAGTGTGCTTGCTGTATTTATCTTGGCGGCAACTCCTGCCGCAGCTAGCCCGGTCATCTCGGGGTTGGTAGATAGTAAGCTCAAGAGCGAACTCAAAGGCATGGTTTTAGCAGAGGAAATGAATTGTGTAGCTTGTCACCAGAGTGATGAATCCTTTGCTGAAAATTCTAAAAAAGCACCTCGACTGGCAAATATAGGATCAAGAGTCAATCATCAGTATATTGAGAGCTTTATTAAAAACCCGCACGATACAAAACCTGGAACCACTATGCCAGATGTCTTGTCGGGTAAAGGAGATGCGGAGAGAGCAGCAATAGCTGAGTCAATTACACATTTTTTGATGTCGCAGAGAAAAAATACTTTTTCGCATCAGGTGCCAGATCATGTTGCTGCAGAGCGAGGAAAAAAGCTATTTCATATGCGTGGTTGTGTTGCATGTCACTC
>DPWT01000194.1 GCA_003527555.1 Verrucomicrobiales bacterium
GTCTGGTCCGCCACCTTCGCTCCGGTCAAAACGAAGCACCTCCGACTCGTCATCACCGGTGCCCCGCACAACCTTTCCCGCCTGTGGGAGGTCGAATTTTATCAACCATTGGTAGAGTAGGGGAAGCCACCGTGAAGCAGAAGATGAGCTTCACGATTTTATTCTTTTTATTGTCAACATGGTTTAGGGTTTATCGATCTATTGCTCACATCGGAGCGGTGGCATTAGGTTGTGATTTTAAATTGTGATTTTTTTGAATCTAAATTCGCATGATGGGCGAATGTTGTAATGTAAGGCATTTAGAAAATTCATTTGCCATCAAACAAAACAATATACCGATCATAAAAATGAAACACAGTTGGAAATATCCCTCACTTAGCCTATTGCTACCTATGCTGCTTGCCTCCTCCGTGGACGCTGAGCCCGTCAACATCAATATGCCCAAGGCCAGCAAAGCCGCATCTCAATCGACAGCCATCACAGAGAAGGAGTTGGTGCAGGTCGCCCTGCTGCTCGATACGAGTGGCTCCATGGATGGTCTCATTGATCAGGCACGCTGCCAACTTTGGAATGTTGTTTCAGAACTCAGCAAAGCGGAGCGAAATGGAACTGCCGTAGCACTGCATATCGGAGTCTATCAATACGGTGCTCATGATATCCCTGCCCACGAGGGTCACTTACGGCAAGTGCTCGACTTTACCGACAACCTCGACGAGGTTTCAGCTGCGCTGTTCTCCCTGAAAACAGATGGGGGAGATGAATACTGTGGTCAGGTTATCGGTGCTGCACTCAATGACCTCGGGTGGAGCAACAGCCCGGATGTTTACAAGGCTATCTTTATCGCAGGTAACGAATCGTTTGATCAAGGCAAGATATCATATGGAGAATTGCTTTCACACATAAGTTCGAAGTCGGTCACCGTAAATACGATCTTTTGCGGTAACAAAAAAGAGTCCGAGCAATGGGATTCGGCCGCGAGGCTATCCGGTGGGCTGTTTGCTAAAATCGACCATAATCACCATTTGCCTCAGATGGTGACTCCTTATGATCAGGAAATGCGTACGCTGAACCAGAAGATGAATAAAACATTTGTCTGGTATGGAGACGGTTCGCAAGAGGTAGCAAAAAACCAGCAGATACAGGACGCCAATGCCCAGAAAATGTCCGATCACGCTTTCGCAGCGAGGATGTCTGCCAAGGTCGGTCACCTCTACCATCATGTGCACAACGATCTTGTGGATGCTGTCGCCCACGGAAAGATTGATATCACCACGATGCCTAAAGAAAAAATGCCCGAGGTAATCAAAAATCTTACGCCTAAAGAGCGAGGTGATTACATTGAGATGAAGTCAAGCCAGCGCCAGTCCGTAAGAAGACAGATGGCAGAGCTGATTACTAAACGGCACAGCTTCTTGGAGTCGAAGATGAGCCAATCGCAGAAGAATCCTGCCAAGGGTTCTGTCGTTCTCGGTGATGCACTAGTCAAAGCCATCCGGACTCAAGCTGAATCAAAAGGTTACGTGTTTACCCGCTAACTAGCAGCAATTTCAATGACACCCTACTCCTCGATGTCGGGGGAGTAGGGATTTTTTATCGCTAGTAGTGGACGCTGACATCGTTCTCGATTGGATTGTAAATTGTCGCTAAGATATAGTTGAGCTTTACGACTTCGTGAACGTGCCGTAAAAATCATTTTAAACCTAAATAATCAACGATGAAAATGACCCGACGGCTGACTCTTCTCTTCCTCTGCGCCACATTAAATATTTTTGCCGCCGACACCTACGTTAAGACGATCCCACTCTGGCCGGGCACACCACCGGGAGCCAAGGAAGGTGATGCTGCAAAAGCGCAGGTCGTCGCGACGGCAATCAAGCAGGGGAATCAGCAACCTGTTAGCAAGAACCGCAGAAACATTCGGGTGCCCATCATGGATGTGTATATACCTACCAAAGAAAAGAACACGGGCGTCGCGATGGTGATCTACTGCGGTGGCGGCTATGGAGCTGTCTGTATTGGATCGGAAGGCTTATCCGTGAAGAAATTCCTCAACGACAACGGCATCGCGGTCTTTATGGTCAGCTACCGCTGCAGCCCGTTCAATCATCCGGTGCCGCTGTGGGATGCACAACGTGCCATGAGAATCGTCCGTAGTCAGGCTAAGGAATTCGGAATCGAACCCAATAAAATCGGAGCCATGGGATTCTCCGCCGGCGGCCACGAGGCGGCAACGCTGAGCGTGCACTATCATAAGCCATTCGGTTACAAACCGATTGATGCCATCGACAAAGTCAGCGCGCGACCCGACTTTAGCTGCTTGATCTACCCAGTCATTTCCATGAGGAAAGAGCTGACCCACGCCGGAAGCCGCCGCAACTTGCTCGGTGCTAATCCTAGTGATGACCTCGTTGCCGAGCTGTCTAACGACGAGCAGATCAACAAAAACACGCCGCCGGCATTTCTGGCACACGGCACCGCCGACAATGCGGTTAAGCCGGAAAATTCAAAGCGCTACCATGAAGCTTGCAAAAAACACGGCGTCGCCACCAAGCTTGTCCTCGTCGAAGGCGGTAAGCACGGACCCGCCATGCTCAATGGCAAACCCTCGATCCGCAATACCAAGGATGAGTATATCGACTCCATGCTCAAGTGGATCATAGAGATTGCCGGCAAACAGCCCGTCGATGGAAAACAAGCTAACAATACTTAAGCTGTGATTGAGCAATATAAACTATCTCGAAAGTTTGTCACAGGTCTTGGCGTGTTACTGGGTATGATGGTTTTATCATAGGAGGGTGGAATATTAGTTCACTAAAACCACGAGTTGTTTCTAATCACTAGTTGACCGTAATCAGCCATGAGTAATCGGGCTAATTGCACTAATCCACTAAGTCGATCCACTTGGGGTAGGTAGGACGCTCTTTGACCCTGCTTCCCGCCTTTTCTTTAGGAGCGAGTGGGCATTGCTTGAGAAGCTTCTGGAGCTGCTGCCGGACATTCTTGCCGGTATCTGTATTGCCAAGATTGTTTAACTCCTTTAGGTCGTTAGGAACTTCATAAAATCGACCGTCACGGTAGAGTTTGAACTGCTGAGTTCGAGCGAACTGACCGGGGGTCTTATTCCAGTATGGCTGGTAATGGCAAAGCACCCAGTCGCGTGGATTGCCTGACTTGCCACAAAGCCGCGGCAGGAAACTCCGACCATCAACAGGATCGTCATCACCCATCTTGACACCCGCCGCTTCGGCAAAGGTGGTGTAGAAATCGGTGAAGTCGATCAGGTCGTTGTAGATCTTTCCCTTCGGTGCCGTTCCCGGCCAGGAGGCAATCAGAGGGACGTGCGTGCCCATATCGGTCATGCCACCCTTGCCGCCGGTGATATCCTGCCCATTCCAGCGTGAGGTGATTCGGGTGTGCGTGCCGTTATCAGCGGTGAATAGGATGATGGTATTCTCCGCAAGCCCGAGGTCTTTGATTTTCTTTTCGAGTCGCCCAACGAGCTTGTCCATATACTCAACCATGGCGACGAAGTTTTTTTACCGTGCTAGACGGCACAGCTTCTTCGGCTTGGGGATCGGCCCGTGTGTTTGACAGACTCAACTCCGAAAGATTCGAAGCTCCCAGCATGGTGTTGGGTGGCAGTTTTTGGGCATGTGTTGGCTTCACTTTTACAGGGCCAACTGTTAATGGCGCAATTATCGGACAGGGCGATGTTGACTCAAGTATCGACAGCGGCAGTGATTGGTTTCTTCAAAGAATGTCAACGGGCAAGATAAGGTTCTCTAACACTCGTGACGGAGGAAGTGGGATACACACAGTAGAAAGTTCGGTTACGCTTGTTGCCGGCGTTGAGTATCATGTCGCCGTTTGGTTTTCCGATGTTGACAACGAA
>DPWT01000258.1 GCA_003527555.1 Verrucomicrobiales bacterium
GAGTTGAGCAGGTGACAAGCTGAAGACCTTTCTCATAGTGCTCCTCGGGGTAAAGCTGGATCGCCGCGGCTATACAAAACATGGATGGCTTTTTGCAAAGGTAGGGATTTAGACCCAAACCACCACTCCCTCGCGTAACCACTAATCTGACATATCCATCAGTAAGACTATTAGCCCGTATAGTATCACAAACAATCTCAATGACCTCCTGCTCGGTCCAGGGCATTTTTAAAAGAATTGCCTTCGCGGAGAGAAAAAGGCGCTCGACGTGCTCCTCAAGACGAAAAACACGACTATTGTAGAATCGAATACCCTCAAAAATACCATCCCCATACAGCAAGCCGTGGTCAAACACGGAGATCTTTGCCTCAGATTCATCGACGATCGCTCCGTCAAGCCAGATTTTTTTAGTTTCACTCATGATTTATTTCAAATGTGGACGTGTTTAAAACACGAATTAGGGAAATTGAACACGCCTTTTTACGCCATCGCAGCTTCCTCTGCAACTCTCCCATCCATAATGACAAGCTTTCGGTCACCATGCTCAGCTATGCTCTCATCGTGAGTGACCACCACTAAGGTGGCACCATCCTCACTGGAAAGCCCCATCAGCATGTCCATGACTTGAGCTCCGTTGTCGGAATCCAGATTGCCAGTCGGCTCATCTGCAAAGATGATTTCCGGAGAATTTACGAGTGCACGGGCAATGGCAACGCGCTGTTGCTCACCACCCGAAAGCTCTGCCGGCAAATGGTCGATTCGTTTTGCAAGCCCCACACGCTCGAGCGACTCATGAGCCTTACCAGCAAGGTCCCTTCCCCCGATCATTGCAGGCACCATTACATTTTCCAAAGCAGTCAGCTCTGGCATCAGATAATAGTTTTGGAAGATATAGGCCATTTGCTGGTTACGAATAGCTGCCTGGCGGCGGCGAGAAAGCGCATAAAGACTCACCCCTGATATCTCAACCTTACCACGCTCTGGCCGCTCAAGTCCGGCGAGAATATACATCAGCGTGGTCTTACCCGCACCGCTGGGGCCACAGAGAAATACCTTCTCGCCCTTATAAATTTCCAACTCAATCCCATGCAGTACTTCGATACGTTTCTCGCCCACCGTGTAGCCACGATAGAGTTCTGTCGCTGAGATGAATGGAGCATTTGCGGAACTTGCCATATCTGTGATTAATCGATCTGATATGAGGATGCGAAACATTTTCTGACTTATTCATGGAAAAATTTCATCATAGACTGCATGATTCTACTTAATGGAAGTTATCACATTTTCCCCACTCTACATGGATCGCGTCTGGGGTGGGCGCGAACTTGAGCACGTTTATGGCCGCTCCCTGCCGAAATCAGAGACCCCATACGGCGAGTCGTGGGAAATGACAGACCGCCCGCATGAACAATCGGTGGTCAACCACGGCAATCTGAAAGGTATGACACTCGGCAAACTCTGGCAGGACAAACGGGAAGAAATCTTTGGTGAAGGATTCGACAACGATATATCTTTCCCATTGCTCATCAAAATACTCGATGCCCGTGATGATCTATCCATTCAAGTACACCCGCCCGCAGAGATAGCAGCCCAAGTTGGAGGCGAGCCAAAAACTGAAATGTGGTATATTGCAGAAGCCACGCCAGGTGCAAAACTTTATGTTGGTCTCAAGGCTGGAGTCACACGGGCAGATTTCCAGAGTGCCATTACTAACGGCACCGTCGATCAGGTCGTGCACGCAATCACCCCGCAAAAAGGCGACTCTATCTTCATCCCCTCTGGCAGACTACACGCCATTGGAGCAGGATTACTGATCTATGAGATTCAGCAGAACTCGGACACAACCTACCGAATCTTCGATTGGAACCGTATGGGGTTAGATGGCAAACCACGTGATCTTCACGTCGAGCAATCCATGCGCTGCATTGATTTTGACGATGTAGAGCCTCCAATGGATGAGCCCAATGGTAATACCCTAGCGCACTGCCCTTATTTTCGAGTAGATCAACTAGAGTTGAAAGCTGGCACTAGTCTTGACCATCGAGATCCCAAAAGATTCTCCATCATAACAGTTGTCTCAGGGCAAATAGAATCATGCGATGGCAGGCAGCACTCAGCAGGTGATTTTCTACTAGTGCCCCGTCATTCAAAGCCACTCACTGCTTCAGACGATGCAACTATTCTCCGAACGACAATCCCTAATTAGTGGGATCCTTTTCCTTACAATTACGATTGTTGCTGCTCAGGAATCACCCGCAGTCAAACGCTGGCCGACCATCTACAAACCGAAAACCAAGGCTAAAATTGTCACATTACAACGCGGCGACGAAACAAGACCATACATTTACCACACCCGTCATTTTGAGCTGCGCTCACCCATAGCGCTCAGCCGGCGGCATTTAGAAAAATTCGCTACCGTCGCAGAGTCAGTACCTGAAGTTATCTCGCGTATTCCACTTCCCCTGCTCGGAATGCCGCCAGGCGGTCGTGCCAAGGTGCTTATTTTCCCCGATGAAGATAGCTTCATCAAAGCTGGCGGTGTGCAAGGGGCTGCTGGATACTACAGCGGCAAAAAAGCAGCCATCATGCTCCGGGCAGATACATTTTTACATCCACCAACTGCTGGCAGCAGACTTCCCCCAAAAGCTGATTATGATCTGTTAGTTCATGAATTTGTCCATCTCTGTATGCACCGTAACCTCGGATATCTACCAACTTGGTTTTCTGAAGGCGTGGCTGAGTACTTTGCAGCCGCTCATACGGATTTCGGCGTATACCGGTTCGATCATATTCTCCAATCCATTCGAAATCGGGTGAAACAGGCGCTAGCACATGAAAACAACTTGCTCACACTCCCTGGGGTAGTTGAAACAATGGCACTCACACCGAAGACATGGCAGAATCGTATCGTGCACGGTAAAGCAGTGGATAGCTATCGCATGTATGGCAGCTCGCTTCTGATCGTGCATGCTCTTTTTCATGGTGGTACAAATCGCCGTGACGCCACACGCACGTTTCTGCAAAACATCAATGCACGCAAGCCCGCGGCCAATCAAGTCGAGTTACTCATTCCAACAAAAGAAAGAAATCAGCTCCAAAAACGAATCACCACTTACTGGCGTCCACGCGGGTTACGTCTTAAGTTCAGCACTGCATCCGATTAGTTCAGGCCAGATCAGTCATCGTATTGATTGTGCTTTTGGAACGTCTCAGCTATCGCCCATGATGAAATCTTCCCATGAGAGTTTTTGTAATCACACCACCACACAACTTTGGCCTAATTTGCAATTACATTCAGCTAGCATTGGAAAATAAACGTTTATCAGTTGATATGAGCCAGCAAGGAATGATCAACTTGTAGCCTCTTACTCTGAAAAAAAAGCATTGCCAAGTTGCCGCTAATTACCCAGTATAAACCTATCTGGTCGATGTAACAGTTATCTGGTCAATTTATATTTAACTGATCGCCTCAGAGAATCCCTACATTCACGGGCTTGCGAACTTGATCGCCCCATTTGGATGTGACCTTTCTCCAAACTGACAATTTATTGTCTCGCGGAACAAATCCGTATCCCTCTCACACCGGAATAAACTCTCCTGTTCAATATACAAACTAACAGAATAATTCTATAACTGAGTTGGCACACACACGTGCCACCCTCTATCACACCCAACTATTTTTTATGAGTGACCCCACAACACAGGATCATCACCCTGACAACCCCGAGCTCCCACTTGGCGCCGATGCAGCAACAGATAAGCCGGCAAAGAAAAAGGCGCCTAAAAAGAAAAG
>DPWT01000101.1 GCA_003527555.1 Verrucomicrobiales bacterium
CTTGTTGCCGATGTTCTGTTGTTTTTGGCATGGGAGTGGAAGGGTTGTTAAACGCGTATCTTATATATAAAAACCGTTTTGACCAGTTAATAGTTAATGTTTATTGACTAATAACCAGCAAAATGAGCAATGTGAATAACATCAGAATATCTCGTAACAATCAGGTAAATACACTGTATTTAGTATCAGAAAAACCTCTTAACTCGTTGATAGTTGCGGAGTTCAAAAACATGTTTATGTTCTTAAGAATATCATTAACACCTTATCTAACTAGGGTAGGATATGATACTTTTTCACGCCGGAAATCGATCTATCTATATGATTTTACGTGATTTATAGATAGCGGTTAGCCATCAGTCTGCTGCCGGCAATACTGCAAATCAGAGGATTGATTCATTCCTATGGAGTGGGAGCGGGAGTTGGCGGGTAGTAGCAACTTGGCTTTGCAACCGAAGTATTGTGGATAACTTGTTAGCAAGTTGCCAAAAGTGATATTTGCCAAATGTTTATTGTGCGATCACATGGACGCCTTCCAGATTGATGCGCGAAACGTAACATTGGCTTTCAAGCTCAATGTGATCAAATACTTCTGAGATTGCTTTGCCCGTGCGTTGGGCAATTTCCTCACCTTCACAAAGTGCAAATACGCTGGGTCCTGCGCCGGAGATGGAGAACCCGAGTGCGCCTTGTGCCATTGCGGCACGCTTGGCATTGTAGAATTCAGGAATGAGTTTATGGCGACGTGGTTCGGCAATCACATCGTGAATGGATCGACCGATCATGGCGTAGTCCTCTTGGATCAATCCGCAGATCAGTCCGCCCAAGTTGCCGATTTGCTGTGTGGCATTAACCATGGGGATTTCCGTGGGCAGAATTTCGCGCGCCACTTTAGTGAGGATTTCCATTTCAGGGTGCACGACTGCAGCCCAGAGGTTTTTGGGAACTGGGAGCTGTGCGATATCTAGCTCTTGATTTGAGCGGATGAAAACGACACCGCCGAGCAGGCTGGGTCCGACGTTATCGGCGTGCCATGCGCCGTCTGCACTGGCCTCGCCCTGCATCGCAAATGGCAGAAGTTGTTTTTTGGCGAGCGGCTCCCCAATGAGTTTATTGACAGCATAAACACCGGCTACTGCGGATGCGGCTGATGACCCGAGGCCGCTACCAAATGGCATTTTTTTGTGAATTTCTAGTTCGATGCCGCGGTCGCTCATACCCAGGTGGCGAAGTAAATCAAGGGCGGCAACACCTGCGGTGTTCTTCTCCACGTCTTTGGGAAGCTTACCATTGTCTCCGGTAATCTTTGTAATGCGTAGTCCTGGTTTGTCGGAGTGCCGGGCAACAACTTCATCGCCCGGTGCTTCTATGGCGAAACCGAGCACGTCAAAACCACATGCCACATTGGCAACGGTGGCGGGGGCAAATACTCGGACTTCTTTGACGGATTCTTGGGTCATGAGGGAGGTTACATAATATAGTCAGGGCATTTTGGCGAGCGGAACGGATGACATTTTTACCCACCAAAGGAATTTGATGGTATGCCTTGAGCGCCTAGGCCTTTTACACGGAGCAGCCTGCCGGCGTCTTCTTCGACCTGTTCCTTGTGGATGCCGGTGGTGACGTAGAGCTCGTCGAGGTTTTCTCCGCCGAAGGCGCAGGCGGTTGTTTCCAGGCAGGGGAGCTCGACCCGGTGCAGCTTTTTACCTGTCGTGGGATCGTAGCAGATCACACAGGCGCCGTGGCAGAACGCAATCCATAGGTTGCCGTTGCTGTCGATGGTCATGCCATCGGGTGACGCACTGATGTGGGAGGTGGAAAAGGCGACACGTTCGTTTCCTAGCGATCCTGTCTTAGGTGAGTAATCAAACGCAATGACCTCCTGCCGTGGGGTGTCGATGTAGTAGCAGGTGGAGTTATCTGCACTCCATGCGATACCATTGGAGTTTGTCACGCCGCTGTGGGCGGTGTGCAGCGAGAGGTCGGGATCGAGGCGGTAAAGAGTGGCGTCACCGGTGTTTTTGACTAGGCTGATGGTTCCGGCGAAAAAACGACCGTCCGGTGAACATTTGCCGTCGTTGAAGCGGTTGTCGGGCTTGTCGGTCTCAGGGTTGGTGATCGGTGTGGTTGTTCCGGTGGTGGTATCGTGGAAATGCAAGCCGGTGTCGCCGGCGACAACCAGTCCACCTCGTGAGCGAGGCACCACGGTGCCCACACGACCGACGCTGCTGCTCAGGTTCCAGTTTTTATCCTCGTTGGTGATGGGATCGTATTGCAGCACCAGATGGCGCTCAATATCCACGTAGAATAGCCGCCCTTGCCACCAGATTGGGCCTTCACCCCATTGAGCGACGTGATTTCCAGCGAGTTCAATTGTTTCCATGGCGCTGGATTAACAGCGGTCGGGTCGAATGTCGAGGGCGTGCTGCGATGTGAGCCGCTGGCTAATTACTTTGTTGGTATGCGGGAGGTGATGGAGTGTGGGGATTTTCTTTTCGCAGGTTGACGCATTTTTCATGTGTTGGGTGGCTGGAGTTGAGAAAACGTCTAGGTAAGAAATACGGTTGTCATTTAGCGTATACTAATTATTCTGCCTAGACCTACGTTAACCCAATTGTGAATCGACCTGCGCTAGATACTGCTACCAATAAATTCTTGTTTTCGCTCTTTAATGTCCTGCTTCTGTTTATCGGAATCAGTTCGGATGTTGAGGCGTTTCAGTGGGAGACCGCCAAGTATAAGGGGCAAGACCATGTGACGTTGAGAAGTTTGAAGAGCTTTTACTTTTTCGACAAGATTAGCTATGGTGCAGACATCGTGCTCTACCGTGCCCCAAGCACACGGCAGGGAAAAAAAACTCCGGAGATTGAGATGAAGTTTCGATCGGGATCTTATTCTTGTATAATGAACGGCGTGCTTTTTAAACTAAGCCATCCTGTCATTAATAATGGGGGTAAATACCTAATTTCAAGGATAGATCTTGTTAAGCTAGTTGATCCTGTGTTGCGGCCATCGCATATAAAAAATGCTAAACCGTTTACGACAGTAGTGATTGACCCAGGGCATGGAGGAAAAGATTCTGGGAGTTTGGGTTTCTATAAGGTGCATGAGAAATATTATGCGCTCAAGATTGCCCAAATGGTGAGAGATGATTTGCAGAAACTTGGCTATCGTGTGGTTATGACGCGTGACAGTGATGTATTTGTTAGTTTGGCGAACCGTGTGCGCATAGCGAACAAATACCCTGACGCGGTTTTCATCAGTATCCATTTTAACTCTGGAGGAAATGGTAAGGCTAACGGGATAGAGACTTTTACTATTTCTCCTGTGGGGGTGCCGCACATGGGCAGAGGGGTGCAGCAGCGGGATTTTCGTGTGGTGCCTGGAAATAGAACTGATTCTGCAAGTATTGCGCTTGCTACTGCAGCACACAGTCGTGCCTTGTTGTATCTAAATAACCCGAAGTGGGGTGCTAACTACCAGATTGAAGATAGAGGTATTAAGCGTGCACGCTTCAATGTGCTGACTGGAATCCGGATTCCTGCTATCTTATTAGAAGGAGGATTTATTTCAAACAGAATAGAAGCGCGCAAGGTGCATTCTATATCGTACCAAAAAACTCTAGCTGCTGCTATTGTTAGGGCGGTCAGTGTGTATCGTAAGTCGATAGTCGGAAGGTGAAATCTGATCTTCAGCTATCTAGAGGCTAATTTCCCAGCGCATGAACATGGTGGTTATGCTGGATTCACTAACAGACAATTGGTTGGCAGCATCAGACCGGGTGATGGTGGCGCTGATTTGTCCATTGGCAAAAGTAGGTGTAATATCGTGCCATGTAGAAAAGTCTGTGGACCATTGTGCTGTGTAAGTTATGTCCTCGCGAACTGATGGGAGGACGCTGGTGAGGGTATGATCCATGGATGAGTTAGTCGTTACTACTCCAATTGCCATTTCTGCATCGGATGGATCCTCAGCGTTAGCATGGAAGGCGTATTCGACCAGGTTAATTCGACCATCTTCATCGTCATCACCGGTCATGCCGCCAGTGATTGTGGGGTGGTTATTCTTGACCCAGAGGGCATAACCTGTTGGGCGGTAATCGACCTTAATATTTTTCAGTCCACTAATCGTGACCGTTTCTGTGTGTGCTACCGAACCCCCAATTGAAAAGGTGATGACTGCTGAGCCATCAATGGATACTGGCAGCGCATAGCCCCCTGAGCTTGATGATCTGGTGTAGTTGCTGGATGTATCTACATCGACTTGGAAACCAGAAAGCCCTTCACCGGCGTCATATTCTGAATTTATGTTTGAGTCGTCATATACAACTCCAGTCACGAAGGCGGCAGCATTGGCAGGATTTCCTAAGTCTTGGGTGACAAACTGAGGGCCAAACTCATTAATGGCTCCGGTGTGAATCCCCACGCCGATTTCCTTAAAGGAGTCATTATGGATTGTTAAACGGTGACCAGGAGGGTTTTGCATGTTTTGCCCAACAAATTCGGGGTTGTAAGCTGGTGATTCGGTGTTGCTGGTATTTCCCCAGTCGGTTGCGAAACCCACATGCCCGTGTTGGACAGATTTTGCGTAGGCATAGACGTTTTCTGACAGCCCGAAGTAGTCGTATCCAAGCTTAGTGACTCGGACTCCCAAAGTATCTCCAGATGAGAAGGGGGGTGGTGGGTCTGATGAACTATCGTGTCCTTGAAACAAATTAGTTTTCATGTCTAAGGAGTGAAGCTCGGCTGCTTGCTGAAGAATCTTATTCGGTGCAAGTGGCTGTGCGATGGCGTCCATGTGGTTGTTCTCTATTGCCCATGTATACTGAGTGCTGATATCGTTGGTATCGATGTTCCAGAATGTGTAGGCGTCCAATACATCGCTATTGGTAGGATTAGCAAGACGAGTGGCTTCGGCCTCGGCTGATGCACGTGCGCGATTGATTTTTTCAATGTACAACTGCTCGTCATTTCCTGGTGTGCCAAAATCATAGAAGTCCTTCTGGAATGACGATCCGATCTGGATGTTGTCGATAAACCAGCCAATAACGGAGGCGGTTTGTCCTTCTAGCGCATAAATACTGCCACTCGTGTGTGTGTATGTGAAGCGGATACAGATGTTCTGTCCTGCATAGGTAGAGAGATCTATCGTCTTCAGGCTAAATGCTACCTCTGTATCTGCGTTCGCACCCGTTATGTTGTAAACTTCTGACCAATTTTCTCCATTGTCTGTGGACACCTCTACTTTCCCGCGTTGGGTGATTGTCGCGTATCGTAGTCTACTCTGGAAATATAATTTGGTATCAGAGGTGATTGAAAATCTTGGGAATAAGACAAAGTTATCATCCAAATCGTCAAAGTTGTAGTGTGCTAGCTGAAACGCATTGGCGCCGTGATTGACTGTGCTCGACTGAATGAGTTCATATCCTGAATTAGTATTATCAACGACCTGAGCGGCGCCGTTGTCAGCGCTGTCGGTATGGCTGCCTAGGATGGGAGCCGTTGGTGAACTTGCAGATGCAGCTACGCTTGAGTAAAGAGCAACGAGCGCAATACCATAGATGTTTTTAGCGATGTATCCAGCTACAGTGAGTGGTTTGAAATGTAAGGGTCCCATCAGATAATAAATATTAGCTGTGAAGGGAGGGAGTAATAAAATACCCCATTGCGCCAATATGTCAAATACTCAAATTAAACTGAGTTCACGCTAGTGATAAATTATGCTTTAGCACGCTAAGAGCATAGAGGCTGGCGGTTTCAACGCGTAAAACGATTTCACCAAGGCTCACTGGTTTAAATCCAGCTGCAAATGCCAGTTGGTATTCATCAGCTGAGAAATCGCCCTCGGGGCCAATGAGTAACTCCACGCCGCCAGTGACAGGATGTTTTTCTAACAATTTCTTAAAATGCACTGCCGCTGGATCGAGTGCGGCGATGATTCTGCAGTCCGTCGATTTTCCTGTATTAATCCAATCGGAAAATGCAAGAGGTTCCTCGATCTGGGGAAGGTGGTTTTGGCCGCACTGCTTGCAGGCTTCAAGTGCGATGCGTTGCCACTTGGCTTGCTTCTTGGCTGCGGCATCAGGTCTTACCACGGTGTGGGCTGTGATCAGTGGCTGAATGGTACTGACGCCGAGTTCTACGGCTTTTTGCACGATCAGCTCCATATTACCGCCTTTGGGGATTGACTGACACAGAGTCACTGGATGATTTGGATGATCTTGAGTGATGGCGGTTTCAATACGACACTCGATCGCGCTGCGCGAAGCTTGGGTGACAGTGCAGACGGCTGATTTTCCTTCCCCATCGAACACCTCAATGTGTTTGCCCTCTTTAACTCGCATCACACGTATTGCGTGATGCGCCTCCTCACCAGACAGGAGGAGGGTGCGCTCGGTCCATGCACCGGGTTCAAGAAAGTAGCGGTTCATGGAAGTGGTTGTTAGTCAAATAGTTTACGAGCCAAAAAAGCGTTTAGCTTTCTCAAAAAACGACTCCTGCATCGGGTTGTTTTCCTCACCGATGGAATCAGAAAACTCGACGAGTTTTTCCTTCTGCTCACTTTTGAGTTTGGTGGGGACTTCGACTTGCACCTCGACATGAAGGTCTCCTT
>DPWT01000215.1 GCA_003527555.1 Verrucomicrobiales bacterium
ATGCTTAGGATTTCCGAATTTCCTATTAGCCTCGCAACATGCCTCAGCAAGCACCCAACATTCGCCGCGCAGCTATCTCAGCATTACGCGCATGGTCCAAAGGACACACCTATATGGATACTCTGATCGAGCGTCACGCCACTAAAAATGGAGTAAGTCGTCAGGATCGTGCACTTTTACAATCTATCGTCTATTCCGTGATACGTAACAGACGAATTCTTGACGTATGGATCGGGAAACTACGTAAAGGCAAGCTAGACCACGAAACACGTGACATACTACGTGTCGGCTTGTGCCAACTTCTGCTATTAGGCATAGCGGATCATGCTGCTGTCAATGAAACGGTTAATTGTGCCAAATCGTCTGTTAGGGGTTTGATAAATGCAGTGATGCGCCAAGCCATTACAAGGCGAGGCAGACTCTTGGCTGATGTCGCAGAAATGTCTCCTCCAGTGCGCTTCTCGCACCCAGATTGGCTTTGGAACCGTTGGTGCAGGCAGTTTGGAAAAAAAGATGCATTACAGTTGTTAACTTGGAACAATGAGCAAGCTGTCACGCTCGGGCGAATTAATCCGCTCATACCTGAAGCAGCTGAAGCAGTTCTCTCATATGAAAATGCAACTCCTATCGAAGGCTTGGATGCATTTATCAAAATCGAAGGTGCTCCACCAGCCGATTGGATGAAAAATGGATATATCTATATCCAAGATCCCGCCACATGCCATTGTGTGGATTTATTAAATCCTCAACCCGGCGAGTCGATACTCGATGCATGCGCCGCACCAGGAGGTAAAACCGCTTTGATAGCGGCGGCTATGAAAAACCGCGGAGAGATCCTCTGTACGGACAGTAATGAAAAACGCCTTCCCCGACTGGATGAGAATCTAACAAATCTTGGGGTTGATATCGCAAGCGTCAGGGCCTTCGATTGGACGCACCAAGCTCCTGATGAGTGGCACGGATTATTTGATGCCATCTTATTGGATGTGCCATGCTCAAACACTGGCGTTCTACGGCGACGTGTTGATGCACGCTGGAGATTAAGGGCAGAACACATAACGGATCTGTGTAATATTCAATATTCCATCCTTGAAAACGCCCTGCAATGCCTTCGTGATGGAGGTCGCATTGTCTACTCGACGTGCTCAATCGAGCCAGATGAAAACAATTCTCTCATTGAAAAATTCATCAGCGAGCACTCGGATTGGCAACTCACAAAAAGTCACCAAGCACTTCCATTTCGAGATAATACTGATGGCGCTTATGCTGCGCGCATTGAGCGGGTTTGATAAAGCATAACATGATAGATCTCGACGCACGGCATCTCATCCCTTAATATCCCCTCCAAGATGAAATCTTGTTTCAGTATTCTTGTCGCTCTTGTTATTCTAGTCGTTTTTATTGGCACAGCTGGAGTTCTCATATACACCAGTTCTAACACCGAGGTAAGTGCTGGCCCAGAAGCCGAAGACGTCACCCCATGACCGCAACAATGCTGAAGGAAACGACGGAGCCAAACACCCCCAGCTCCATCTGCTTATATGGAGGCACATTTGACCCAATTCATCTAGGACACACCCACATTGCAAAAGCGGCCCTCGATCTTTTCAAGTTTGAGCAGGTTGTCTTTCTACCCTGCAAGCAGTCTCCTCACAAAACCAAGGAAAGGCACGCAGCCAAACATCACCGACTCGCCATGTGCAAACTGGCCATTACTGGCATGGAATGGGCTAATGTAGAGGATTTTGATCTCAACACTCCAGAGCCCTCCTATTCATGGCGAGTGGTGGAGGCAATGCAGAATCAGTTTCCTGGTGCTCAATTATTCTGGCTGATGGGATCCGACCAGTGGCAAGCATTACACGAATGGAATCGGCCAGACTACCTCGCTGGATTGGTCGAGTTTATCGTTTTCTCTCGTGGAGCCACTCCCGTTGAACGCTCTGGATTTCAAATGCACGCCATACATGGAGCGCATCCAGCATCAGCAACGATCATTCGCGAGAACCCCGCTGGTCGACAACAAAAAGACTGGCTTCATCCGGAGGTGCTTAAATATATAAAAAAACATGGGCTTTACGATGACGTCGCTAAATTCAATAAAGCGGATGATTGACCTCCATCGCAAAAAACGCTAAACTTCTATTCACTCTCTGAATTCAGATGAGTGAATAAATTAATACCCTCCTCTATCCCCTATTCATATACCATGAGACATTCCCTTCACTCAATACCTAGCATTTTGTTCGCCACAATCGTAATGACTGGCAGTGCTTTTGCCCAGAGCTCTAAAGAGGCAACAAAGACCGATCAGCCAACAAAAGACAGCCCAGCGGTGAAAGTGTGGCGCGAATTCATGAACTTACCGATTGAGAAGCGTAAAGAATTTGGTGGAAAGCTGCTCCGCATACAGAACATGTTCAATCAAAAGAGAATATTTGATGCTCTAGCAATGATTGATGAGGTCGATGCCATATTCAAAGATCACCCGGCAACGCTTAATATCAAAGGGGCATGCTATGTCGAAATTCGTGCATTCGACAAAGCCATGGTAATTTTCAATCGCATTCTTAAGATCGCACCAGACAATCTCAATGTGCAATTCAATCTAGCAGAGGTCGATTTTGTGACCAAGCGGTGGGAATCGGCACACAATCGCTTTGAAAAGCTTCTCACTGGTATGGGTGAAAACAACATGGGTATGTTACGCCTGTGTGAGTTCAAGCTGTTATTATGCAAAATCAAAACTAACAGGGAAAAAGAAGCCGAGTCCCTCGCTGAGAAATATGATGAATGGGATGATTCACCATTTTATTACTACTCGCGAGCTGCATTACTTTATAATCAAGACCGCAAGATTGATGCTGAAAAAATGTTACGCAACGCACGTTTTGTATGGCGCAACAAGAACATCCTATCGCCATGGCAAGACACCCTGATCGAGTTTGGCTACATCCGCAGCTTTTATGGCGGCGATATCGTCCCTGATTCCAAAAACAACGGAGAATGATCTGCCAAATATTGGTTATGTAAGCTCGAGTGGGTAGTCCGTAACCTGCTCAAAATGTATTCCATAGGTGGCCGCAATTTCCGGAGCTGATGATTGGCTGTAAATATCACGGTAATATATCTCCTTGATACCATAGGCACACAAGGTTTGCATGCAAGAGGTGCAGGGCATTGTCGTTGACGCCATGAGCTTTACCTCACCTCGCTTAAATAAGCTGCAAAGGTTCACCTCAGCATGAAGCATAAACTTCTGCCGTTGATCACGGTCATCCCAAAAGCCGTCCGGCGCATCAAATCCTGGCGCAAGCCCGTTATAGGCAGTCCCGATCACGCGGTTGTCAAAATCCAACGCTGCTGCGCCCACTTTGCGAAATGGATCTTCAGACCTCAAACTCGCAACATGTGCTAATGCCATGGCATACTGTGGAATTGTTATTCGCCCACGCGGACTACCCTCTGATTTGCTCATGCACAAAATCGAACACTCTAGAGGATGTAATGTCGAGTGCGAAGAACCATGTAGGCTTGTATCGCTAGACATATTTCACTGATTTTGCTAATCCAAACACAAGCGTGTCATAGGTTGGTTACTCGTGCTGCGATATTCTGTTATCAGAGACAAAGTGAGTAATTAGTCACCACCCACGTGTATACACCTGCGTAACTGACTACATTACAAATTGAACATCAGCATCTTCGCAATGAATTAGGTAGTTGTTAGCCGAATGCTTTCAAAAAGGCTACCTCAAGAGCAAGTTGCTCTTGTGCATTGGTTTCGAGATTAGCACGAAGCTCTTCCAGTGCCCCAATTCTCTGGAGCAAATCAGCAAGTGTGTGCGCCTCCGCCACTTTGGAGGTGCTGGAATTCACCTGAGGTAGATCCAGTTCAGACACACCACACTTTTGCCGAATGACATCACCCATCCAAGCGATGATCGTCTCTAACACTTTGTCCCGCTCGTTGAGATACTCAGCCTCCGTTTGTGCGATGTAAAATACCTCGCGATCCTTGAGCCATGCGACACTATCAGTGGTGTTCTTATATTTTTTACTCTCTTCCCTGAATGCGAGATCATTTGATTTGCTGATTTCAGCTTTCTTGATAGCGAGGACTTGACTAAGGCATGCCCTCAAGGTCAGAGCGGTAGCGATATCACCTAGGCCAGAGCGTGTGTAGCGTGTGAGGACATCGAGCATTTTCTGACCACACTCGCCCGCTTCACGCTTACCGGCAGCCGTAATCAGTGGCAGTCGCACGCAACGGGACAAAATAGTAGGCAGCAAAAGTTCAGGGGCATCACTTAGCAATAACAATAGGCTATCCGGCGGTGGCTCTTCGAGAGTTTTAAGAAAAGCGTTCTCAGCCTCGATACCCATGCGGTCAGCATGCAAGATCACTCCTACTTTCCATTTACCGGGAGCCGAGGCAACGTGAAACGCCTTTTCTAGTGCACGCATGTCATCGATAGAAATCTTACGAGATTTTGACCTTGGTCTGACGATACGCACTAGTTCACCCTCAAGTTCGTCAAGTGACTCCTCAATTGGCATTTCAACTTCACCAAAAAGATTAGCGGTGGAATCGACTTGAGCCGGATTGACAAGCGATATGATTTTCGCTGCCAAGGCAGATTTCCCACTACCCACCTCCCCGGTTAGTAAAAACGCGTGAGCTAGTCTCTCCCGCTGGTGGGCCATCTCAATTAGATTATAGGCTTTTTCCGCTGTGAATGCCATCAAAGACATCCTGCACCCCCACACCATCAACTCAATGCCAAAAGCTCAAGATATTACTAAGTTTGCAAAACAAATCTACTCGCGCATAACGTTACAAGTTTGTGATAATTGCTGATCTAGTACGATACACAATACACGCTCAAATTACTTTGACATAATATTTTACCATGAAAAAAACACTAATACATATATCCGTGGGTATTGCTCTACACGGATTAATCATTGCAGGTCCTGCACAAGAAATCGCAAAAAAGCACGCAGCTGCCTCGGCGACTGAACTTGAAGCATACCTAAAAACCAATCCCAAAGCTGAGGATAAAAATGACGCCGTCGAACTCCTAC
>DPWT01000182.1 GCA_003527555.1 Verrucomicrobiales bacterium
ACGAAAAAACCCTTGATGAATCAAGGGCTTAATCATGATGTGTCACAATCTGACACGGTCTGTCTTGAGGATGGAAATGGCTCCTGCGCTTGGGATCGAACCAAGGACCTAGTGATTAACAGTCACCCGCTCTACCGCTGAGCTACGCAGGAATTTTCAACTTGTGTCGCTAGCCAATGTGGGGCTTGGACGGGCGGGAAAATGCCAGAATGAATTGTGTTTGCAAGATTTTTTCGGTAAAAAATAAGTTTATGATTTAGCGGGGTTCACCTCGGCCTCAAGGTTGGCATCGAGCAGCTCGCGGCGGAGGTTGGCTCCGCGCATTTTAGTCCAAACGTATACGATTGGAGATGCGATGAAGATTGAGGAGTAAGTTCCTATAACAACACCAATCATGATGGTGAATGAGAAGTCTTTCAGTGCAGCGCCACCATAGATGAATAGTACGAGCACCGCCACGAAAGTGGTCATTGAGGTGAGTACAGTTCTCGATAAAGTCGAGTTGATGGCGGTGTTCATCACATCCTTCACGTCGCCTCGTTTGGTTCTTAAGTCTTCACGGATACGGTCGAATACTACAATGGTATCGTTGATTGAGTAACCCGCGATGGTCAGAAAGGCTCCCACGTGGATTAGTGAGAGCTGTTGCCCAGAGATTACGACGATGCCGAGGCAAATCAAAACGTCATGTAGTAATGCAGCAAATGCACCAAGAGCAAAAGAAAACTCAAATCGGATTGTGATGTAAACCATGATAGTGATCAATCCGATGATCAACGCCCAAACTGCGGTGGTTAGGAATTCGCTGCCCAAGCTGGCACTTATGGTTTCTCTGGATGGCGGGTTGGTCTTGAGTACTTCAAACCCGGAAATCATAGCGGCTTCAATTTTCGGGGCGTCTGAGGTGGCGGAACGGATAGTGAGCAACTCCTCACCTGCAAGCGTGGTTTCCTCTTGGGAGCTAGCTGATTTCGAGAGATCGAGAGTATTTATCAAAGCCTGAGCTTCTGCTTGATCAATGCGTTGACCATTTTGCATTTGGAATGATAGCTGAGCACCACCGGTAAAATCGATACCAAGTGCCTGATCCCCCTTCATACCAACGGTTGAGAGCCCGGCTAAGATTAGAATGGCGGAAAATGTGAACGCAAGCTTCCTTAAGCCGAGAAAATTGAATGCTTTCTTTGGAATGAGGTTCATGAAGGAAAGCTTTTTAATGACACCTGCATCAGAGAACCACCAGAACAGCACGCGGGTGCAGAGCAGGGCAGTGATGAGTGTGGCAAGGATACCGATGGTCAGTGTGACGGCGAAGCCCTTGACTGTGCCACTGGCGCGCCAAAAAAGAATCAGTGCGGTGAGTAGGGTGGTGATATTGGCATCAAAAATTGCAGAAAATGCCTTTTCGTAGGCGGCACCGATGGCTGTCTTGACGGTCTTGCCTGCTGCGAGTTCCTCACGTAGTCGCTCGTAAACCAGCACATTGGCATCGACGGCGACACCGATGGTGAGAATGATGCCGGCGATGCCAGGCAGGGTGAAGGTGAAGCCGAACATGGCCATGGCACCAAACAAGATAAGAATATTTAGAACCAAGCCGAACAGGGCGATGAGTCCGGCGAAGCGATAGTAAAGTAATACAAAAACCAGCGTTAGTGCGAGACCGGCGATACCGGCAGTGATACCCTGTTTGACAGTTTCTTTACCGAGAGTGGCTGATACGGTGCGCTCCTCTTCTACGAGCAGTGGATTTTTGAGCGGGTTTAGAAGAGCTGCTGCGAGAGCTCTTGCTTCGGAGGCATTTTTCATACCGGAAATTTCAAAGTTGGCACCAAGAGAGCTTTGAACTACGGGTGCACTGAGGACCTTGCCATCTAGAACGATTGCGAGGCGATCGACGCCATGGTTCATTTTAGAGGTTAGTTGAAACATCTTGGATGCTCCCTCGCTATTGAGTTTGACAGATAGCTTGCCTTCGTATGGGCCGTAGAGCTCTTGGGCGTGAACGACGTATGAGCCATCCAGATCGTAGCGTTTGTTGACAAGGATTTTCTCAATTCCCATGACGCCATCGTCGTCTTCGGTCTCGAGTTCCTTGAGATCGTATCCTGGTTCGAAAGTATTTTCTGGGTCTTGCTCCATCTGTGAAACGATGGATCGGCTGTCAGGATTAACAGTCTTGAGTTCAAGACGCGCAACTTTTTCCAGTGTTTTACGAACATCCGCAGCTTCTTGAGGACTTACGCCGGGCATCTGGACAAGGATTCTGTCCTGACCCTGCGCAACGATCAATAGATCTGCTGTGCCAAAGGCATTGAGCCGCTTTTCTACGGTCTCGATCGCCTGTTGCACTGCGGTGGGGTTGACCGATACTGGATCACCATTCTCATCCTTGCCTGGCTGCACACGGAGTGTGAAAGATGAACCGCCGATGAGGTCGATTCCACCTTTCAGGTTGTGAGAGTCTGTGAGCGATGCTTTGCCCGTGATGACGTCGCCCCATTTTTCGTTGGGAACCACAGAGAGTAGACTGAAAATACCTATAGCAGCTACTATTATAGTGCCAATGTTACGTTTTTTGCGTTCAAAATCGGTAGCAAAATACCAGAAAAACAATGCGAGCAGACCCAGACCGGTAAGGAAGGTGAGCATGCGGTCGTCGCCGAGAATAGATGCAGTAATCATGTTGTTGGAGAAAAAGATCAGAGTTTTAGAGAATGTAGGCTCTGTGACAGTTATTCTTCATCTTTATCATCTGCAC
>DPWT01000070.1 GCA_003527555.1 Verrucomicrobiales bacterium
TCACATAAAACCAAACTAAAACCCATTTTCCTAATATGTCCTTAGACAGCAAAATACCAGAAGGCCCGATCGATCAGAAGTGGACCAAACATAAAATGGATTCCAAGCTCATCAACCCGGCTAACAAACGAAAGTATAATATCATCGTAGTGGGTTCAGGACTAGCTGGTGGAGCTGCCGCTGCCTCACTCTCTGAAATGGGCTACAACGTGCAATGTTTCTGCTATCAGGACAGCCCACGAAGAGCACACTCAATCGCAGCACAGGGAGGCATCAACGCTGCAAAAAATTACCAAAATGACGGCGACTCTGTATACCGCTTGTTTTACGACACCGTCAAAGGCGGCGACTTCCGCGCTCGCGAGGCAAACGTCTATCGCTTAGCTGAGGTCTCTAGTAATATTATCGACCAGTGCACTGCGCAAGGCGTACCGTTTGCCCGCGAATACGGAGGGTTGTTAGATAACCGATCCTTCGGCGGCGCCCAAGTATCCCGCACATTCTATGCCCGCGGTCAGACTGGTCAGCAGCTCCTCATTGGTTGCTACCAAGCACTCGAAAAAGAGATCGCAAAAGGTGGTGTAACAATGCACACCCGTACAGAATTAATGGATGTGGTCAAAGTCAACGGCCACGCCAAAGGTATCGTTGTTCGTAATCTTGTGACTGGTGAAATCTCCTCCCACGCTGCCGATGCAGTAATTCTTGCCAGTGGCGGATATGGTAATGTTTTCTACCTCTCTACTAATGCGATGGGATGCAACGTAACTGCCGCTCTCAAGGCACACAAACGTGGCGCCTACTTTGCTAACCCATGTTACACTCAAATCCACCCAACTTGTATCCCTGTAAGTGGTGACTACCAGTCAAAGCTAACACTCATGTCAGAATCGCTACGAAACGATGGCAGAATATGGGTACCCAAGAGTAAGGAAGATGCGGCAGCCATTCGCAATGGAAGCAAAGGCCCCGACGACATCCCTGAAGACGACCGTGACTACTACCTAGAGAGAAAATATCCATCATTTGGAAACCTTGCACCACGCGACGTATCATCACGTGCTGCCAAGGAAGTGTGTGACGAGGGCTTAGGCGTCGCGCCCACCGGCCTCGGTGTCTACCTAGATTTCAAGGATTCTATCGAACGGCTCGGTGAAGATACGATTCGGGCGCGTTACGGGAACCTTTTTCAGATGTACGAAAAAATTACTGGTGACAACCCGTACAAAACACCAATGCAGATTTTCCCTGCTGTCCACTACACCATGGGTGGATTGTGGGTAGACTACAATCTGCAAACATCCATTCCTGGCCTCCATTGCTTGGGTGAGGCGAACTTCTCTGATCACGGAGCTAACCGCCTCGGCGCCTCAGCCCTTATGCAGGGACTCGCAGACGGTTACTTCGTCATTCCTACAACAATTGCTGTTTATCTTGCCGGAGAAACCCCAGGAAGCATCAACAACAAAATGGACGAATTCAAACTGGCTGAAAAGGATGTTACAGATCGCCTCGACAAACTTATTTCTGTCAAGGGTGAGAAAACAGTCGACAGTTTCCACCGTGAACTTGGATTATTGATGTGGGATGAGTGTGGCATGGCACGCACCCGTGAGGGCCTCAAAAAAGCTCTACAGCGTATACCTGAAATTAGAGAAGAATTCTGGAACAACGTTCGTATTCCAGGCGCTGCCGATGGACTGAACATGGAGCTTGAAAAAGCTGGTCGCGTTGCTGACTTTCTGGAGTTTGCCGAGGTCATGTGCTACGATGCACTGCGCCGTGAAGAATCATGCGGCGGTCATTTTAGACTTGAATATCAATTCACCGAGGACTCAGAGGAGGTTAAGCAGGGCAAGACCCAACCTGGAGAAGCTCTACGGCGCGATGAGGAATTCGCTTACGTAGCGGCATGGGAATTCAACGGTGTGGGATCCGAGCCAATATTACACAAAGAGAATCTCGAATTTGACAACGTTCACCTTGCAATTCGCAGCTACGCTTAACCACAAAAAAATCATTTTCCTATTAACTACTAGCTACTCAAAAAATGCTCAATTTGACACTCAAGGTCTGGCGACAAAAAAACGCCGATTCAGATGGCCACATCGAAACATACGACGCAACTGACATACCAATCGAGGCCTCTTTTTTAGAAATGCTCGATATTGTCAATGAGCGTATCATCAACGATGGAGGGGAACCTATTCACTTTGACTATGACTGTCGTGAAGGAATTTGTGGTCAGTGTTCACTCACTATAAACGGTATCCCCCACTCCAAGGAAAAAGGTGTAACTGCTTGCCAACTGCACATGCGTAAATTTAAAGATGGCGAGACTATCTGGATTGAGCCCTTTCGCGCCAAGGCCTTTCCTCTACAACGCGACCTCATGGTTGATCGCTCAGCATTCGATCGCATCATCGCATCGGGTGGATTCGTCGATGTTCGCACGGGATCTGCTCAAGATGCCAACAATCTACCCGTCGCCAAAACCCGCGCTGATGCAGCAATGGACGCTGCTGCCTGCATTGGTTGTGGTGCCTGCGTAGCAGCCTGCAAAAATGCATCTGCCATGCTCTTCGTTTCAGCCAAAGCCGCCCATCTCAACTTGCTTCCTCAAGGCGCACCCCAGAAAGACAGACGCGTGCTTGGCATGGTTCGCCAAATGGATGCTGAGGGCTTCGGCAATTGCACCAACCAGTACGAATGCGAGGCAGTATGCCCAAAAGAGATCAGCGTAGAAAATATTGCTCGGCTGAACCGCGACTATGCTATTGCCTTGGCAAAAGAGGCCACGGTTTAATATTGAGCTTAAACCCGCGCTACCATGAATCGCTTATGTATGCGTGATTTTGGGTTTTGATACAAACGATTCTCCTATTTAAGGGTCAACATCTGCTAATCAGACTTCCTCAACAAGAATCCTCAATCCATCCTCTGAGGTGATTTTCACCTCCGTTCCAGCGGATACAAAGCCTTTAACGGCAGTAATTCCCAGCAGTCTATCATCAAAAA
>DPWT01000099.1 GCA_003527555.1 Verrucomicrobiales bacterium
CCATACATGCCCACACCCATCAAAACCCGCAAACCACAGGGTACAGAAAAATCAATGCGCTGGTTCTTACTGATGAACATCGTCATATGCATATCACTTGTATGCGGGGCTGTGTTTCTTAAAAAGGGAGCTGATCGATACAAGCTTCGTGCACAATATGACCGTATTTACATCATTTCAGTCAAAGCTGAGCAAGACCCACAAAGCTTGCTTAACGGATTGGTCTACACTGAAAACGCGCGTGCGACCGCTTACAAATCTATACTTAACCTTAGCCATGGAACATCTATTATTTGGCTTATCATAGCAACAGCATTTGCTGCCAACACCGCATATCTAATACGCATTAATCTTGAACGAAAAAAACTACTTGCCGTAGCAAAAGCAAAAACAACGAGTTAGGCAAAACAGCCAAGGCCGCACGGCAATCTTGAAGTTAATTAAATCTTACGCGCGATCGAGCAATACCTCGTCACCTAACACAACCAAGTCAATACTGCCATGAAGCGTTTTATCTAGAAAAGGCGTGTTGTGACTTTTCGACTGCATATAGTCCGCCGAGAAAGTGGTTTGCCCATCAGGATTAAATAACAGGAAGTCTGCTTTCCCTCCATCAACTAATGGCACTGGATTCAGACCCATCATTCTGCGCGGCTCTGCTGAATAACGCTTTACTAACAACCCCCAACCAAACTCACCTTTCCTAATGTAGTGGTGGTAGAGTGAAATGACCGCAGTCTCCAACCCTGTAATCCCATTGGGGGCTGTAACAAAATCCTGTGACTTTTCGAAAGGCGTGTGGGGTGCATGGTCAGTGGCAATGATATCAAACACTCCATCTTTCAACCCCTCAAGAAGTGCCGCATTGTCAGCCGCAGTGCGCAGTGGCGGGTTCATTTTATAGTGTGTATCGTAGTCACCAATGTCCTCTTCATTGAAGAGTAAATGATGAGGTGATACCTCTGCTGTCACTTGAGCTCCCATTTCCTTCCACCACCGAATTGTCTCCATCCCAATACGACTGGACACGTGTTGAATATGCAGCCGTGCCCCGGTGGCGTGTGCTAACCGAATATCACGGTCGATACAAATCTCTTCACTGCATGCAGGGGTGCCCGCAATTCCAAGCCTATGGCTCACAACACCTTCATTAAGTGCACGCGGACCTGAAAGCTCTAACACTTCACAATGACTCGCAAAAAAACAGTCAAACTCAGAAGCATACTCCATCGCATGCTTCAGTAATGAGATGTTCGGCACCGCATCACCATCATCAGTGAGCATTTTCACACCAAGACCCAACATGCCATCAATACCTGCCAACTGGCTACCCTCACGGCCTTTGGTAATACATCCAGATGTATGGACTGGTATGCGTGCATCACGCTCAACGATATCGTAAATCATGCGCACCATAGCAGCCGAATCAATCGCTGGCGTAGTATTGGGCATCAGTACCACACCAGTAACACCACCATTGATCGCAGCCTCAGTTCCTGATTCGATGGTTTCCTTGGCCTCCTGGCCTGGTTCACGCATGTGAATGTGAGTATCAAACATGGCTGGCATCAAAATACGGTTTGCTGCATCAATCACACGCACACCATCTGCAATCTTTATACTCGGTTTTATACAAGCGATGTGGCCCTTTTCGACTAGCACATCGGATAAAATCAGATCATCAGAATCTTCACTAGCGACGCGGGCGTTTTGGATCAGTAGAGATGACATGGGACAGTAAGTTAAGATGATGGGTCTTCAGATTGCGGTTTAAGCCAGTAGAGCACTGCCATTCGCGCGGCAATACCGTTCTCTACCTGTTGATCAATCAGCGAGCGGTCGTATTCCATAACTTCATCACAGAGTTCCACTCCGCGATTCACCGGACCAGGGTGCATCAGGTATATACCTTGGTCGGCAATGTGCTTGAAACGCTCTTGAGTTACTCCATAGAGCTTGGTATATTCACGTAGGCTGGGGAAATACTGGGTGTCTTGACGTTCCATCTGCACGCGTAGCAGATATATACTGTCTGGTCCCCAAGCCATTGCCTCGTCATAGTTGGTGAATCTCTTGATATCACGAGGGCCGTGCTTCGGCACTAATGAGCCGGGACCTAGCCAAGACACTTCGATACCAAGTTTACGCATCAGGTTGGATGTGGATCGAGCTACACGACTATGCAGTATGTCTCCCGCAATAAGAACTTTTTTGCCGTCGGTTTGTGGAAATACCTCGCGGAATGTAAATCCATCTAAGAGAGCCTGGGTTGGGTGGGCGTGAGCACCATCGCCAGCATTAATTACACTCGCCCGCGTAGCTTCTGCAATGACCTTGGGTAATCCGGGCATACTATTGCGAACGATAATATAATCCGTGCGCATCGCCTGAAGTGTAGCAATGGTATCGCGTACAGTTTCGCCTTTCACTGCTGATGAATGAGGCACATCAAAGGTAGTGACATCAGCAGAAAGACGTTTTGCCGCGACTTGGAAAGATGACAGTGTCCGGGTGCTTGGTTCGTAAAACAGTGTTAAAACTGATTTGCCTGTGAGAGCAGGCACCTTCTTCACAGACCGAGTAAAGAGCTCCTTAAATGGAGCTGCTTGATCCAGCAAATGCTCGATTTCTTCGCGTGTGAGCGACTCAATATCCAATAGGTCCTTGCGGGTCATAATCTGGTGCCTCGAGATGCTTACGGTGATACACGGTTCCGAACACAAGCACAAGCAATGATATGATCACAATAATCGACGCATGATGCCGCGTGCGTGGCTTTCTCCAGTAAATCAACAAAGTGATCAGTAATGAGCACCCTCCACAAATCAACGAGGCCCGATAAATTCCTCCCACCGCTAGCCCCACGCCAGTGAAGCAAAGGATATATAGCGCCACCAGCATGGCTGGATGTAACGCCAACGACCGAATTTCTTGCACTGGCGGACGCACAGCAAAAGCATTACGCATACGGAGCTCGTTAAGCTCATCGACACCCTGCTTTTGCTCAGGCAGAGTAGTCATGACTGATTATTTTCTGTGACTACGACACTGTCCTCTCCGTCTGTGGCACGAAGTTTCACATTCACATAATCATGCCGCGACGTATTCAACGTGTGCCCAATAAATGTTGGAGCAAACGGCAACTCACGGTGACCTCTCTCGATCAGGACTGCGAGTTCCACCATAGCGCATCTCCCGTAATCTGTCAGCGCGTCAATTGCAGCCCGGATTGTTCGGCCTGTAAAAAGAACATCATCCACCAAAACGATGTGCGCACCATCGATTGAAAATGGGAGCTCGCTTCGTTGTAGCTTAGG
>DPWT01000095.1 GCA_003527555.1 Verrucomicrobiales bacterium
GATACTTAACTAGGTTGAGTATGTAATAGATTTGGGGGTTGTCTCCAAATTTCAAGTAACAAAAATGCCACGTGAATTTTTACTGCGATAGGACCAGTTTGATAAACAGGTTGCGGCCGATTATTGCTTGCATCATCTGACATGTTACCAGCAGTAAACAGGCCAACTTATTCACAAACAGCTACATAGCTTGAGTATCTCAACTTATCAGGGGTTGGCTACTGGTGGTGGCTGTATTTTTTCCCGCACCGGGATCATGGTGCGGAATACGCCCACTGAGCGACTGGAATTAGTCTTTGGGTTGGTATCATATAGCACATAGAGCTGGACATGGCCGTTCCCATCCAGCCTTACAGCAGTGTTGTAGATGATTTTTTTCCTGGTTCCATATTGGGCGGCGAGCCGATACAGCTCACCAGTTTTGACGCTTTTATAGGAAATGATTTTTGTAGGTGCGACAGATACAACGTTGTCTCCAAACGCATGGAGTACAGTAAAACGAGAAAGGTTCTTTAACACGAATTGCTTTCCTATGAGACTTTTTTGATCGAGCGAGATTGTTCGCACCTTTGGTGGTTTATCCCATGGAGTGGGCCCAGTAACGGAAGGAGTGAGGAAAAAAATTCGCCGGCTGTTCACAGCGCCGGCAGGAATCGTCACGTAGCGTTGATACTCGGCATCATCGCCAGCGCCAATTTTGCGAAACAATACCAGCGGTTTATCGGGCGGGATCGGGCGCAAGACTGAGGGGTTGTTAAACGGCACGTTAAAAGTCAGCCATCGTGTCTTTTTATCGCCATCTGGCTTCCCCTTGTAATACAGCCTCGGGGGTGGTGTCTCCCCAGGTTTTGCTAAGAGCATCACCGGAGCTTCCCCACCCTCGACATGTCTGTATTTCCTAGTTGGCTTCGGGCCGAGAGCAACCACGGATACTTTCGCCTCAGGTTTTTTGGGTTCAGCCTTGGTAACATCCTGCGCCTTTAATTGTGTGCCTGACAGAACAAAGATTCCGACTGTTATTAGATAGTGACGCATCAGAATGGTTCTAGATTTCATCGGGGCTCAGCCATCGCATTGACGTAATGACGAATTGCCTGCCGAAGCGTTTATTAGTCTCGGTGAGGCTACCGCCGAGATACTGCCCCGTAGCTTGCTGTATAATCAAGGGTATATCACCTGGTGAGTTACCACTGGCATCTACATACTGCGGAGCTCGTTCTACCGTCACTTCAAGCCAAGAACGAGCTTTAACCTCACCATTGTCACTGGATTCCCCATATGCGCGCACTGTAAAGGTGTCGCCGCGCACTGTCATCGCTGGAGCTAGAGGCTCTAATAAATCACCTTGAGTGAGAAAACCCGGAAGCCCCCACGCCTGACTCACTGGCTGCATGCTCGTGTATTGGCCCCCGCTATCACGGTATCGGTAGCTATTTTTGAAGCTGTCTAGGTTGTTATCTGGTGCGTCAGTGCGCGTACCAACATTCACCGAGGTGGTTTGATATTTCGCGTTTTTCTCAAAATTGGCATTCAATCCAGACTTATTGATGGCCGCATCTAAGGCACCCATGTGTGAAGCCTGATCATTTGAATCACCGAGTCGTCGATTGATAAAATCAGCCAGCGAGACGAACGGACCACGTTTTTTGACCTCAGCTACAATCGTTTCAGCTAGACCCCGCACTTCGTCATCGGTCAATTTGCGAGCGCCCACCCACGCGCCAGCCTTATCTGGATCGGCGCCAGCAGTGTCCACGGCTTCTTGGGGGTTGCTATGCCGCGCAAAGGAAATAACATCACCTCCAAGTTCTCCTGATTTCAGAGGACGTGCTTCGCCAAGCGTGCCTGACAGAAAAGCTGCCCACGCCCCCACGGAGGTTGAATTGATATTGAATGCCGCCTTGTTTTTGACCCACTCAGCATTTCTCCAAAAAGCGTTGTTCACTCCATCTGAACCAGTGACCAAACTTTTAGCATCCAATATACCGATTCCGCATCCATAATTATACTGATAACGCGTGTTCCAAAAATCTTTACCATTGTCAGGATCCCAATCGAACGACTGCGTGCCGCTTGTCAGCGGCATACCGGAAATGAAAAATCGGTCCCACAAGTTCTGGTTCACTTCGTAAGCAACGTCATAGGCAAGCACTTCGTCACGCGACGACAGAGATGTGCCATCCACGCTTCGCGTCACTGCTTGATTCCCAATCTGGAGCAATCCTTGGGAATCAATCACTTTAGCATAAGGTCCGTGGCTGAGCCCACTGTCCTTAGATCCTCCAATCAGGTAATCCCATCGGGTAGCTGGAATGGCTCGCGTGTAGTCGGAGACCGCATCATTGTGCGCGCTATGATCAGACGGCGCGTGCAAATTCCGTAACGAGTGACCCACAACATACGATGGCATCCACGAATAAGGGCTGAGCATTGCGTGGCGCAACTTCGCCACAGATAGAACACCATAGTCTTCCGACGGCAGATCAAACAATACCACGTCCTGTGTGAATGGAAATGTAACTGTGGATCCAAAGGGGTTTTTCACAAGAGCCCCACTACTTGCCAGACTCGGTTGATCGTTCACATCCTGAGGCGAGTGAGGCACAAACTGCAAGAGCCACGGGCCCATACTTGTCATATACCATTTTTTGGCACATTGTGCCGCTGGTGATCTAGTGGTGAGTTGCGCACGAACATTCCAGTTTGCGATAGGTGCAACGTTGTAAACCATATGATCTTCTGTCCAGCGACCTACCCGAAGCGGCGGGTTATTTGCCTCAGTCCCACTCTCATCAAACCATAATAACTTAGCACCGACTTGGTGAGTATCAGGAGCGTCTTTGAGCGGCGCATCCGCGAAGGGCCGCAGGTATCCAAAACTATTATCCTGCTGGTTTGCTGACCCCCATGTCTGACCTATATATCCAAAAAATGTCGTCGGCTTTGCACCTCCAGCACCGCTGTTGACTAACTGGATTGTGGGGTGGGCATTACTGCTGTATAGCGCCGAAAGTGATGATGCAGAACCAGCTTTCAGAACAAACGGAAAGCTCTCCACCTTACCATCACTTTGCATTGATACCTCTGGTTGGTAGTCGAAGATACGATCAAAATCAATTTCACTAAGATGTGTATTGGACAGATTACGCCAACTTGTTGCTTGTATCTGATACCTAACCGAGGATGCGTGATCGTAATAGTAGTGACTCATTCCCTGCGGTGATGATGAACTAAGCACATTTGCAGAGACAGAAGTAGATTGATAACGTTGCAGGTTGACACCATTTGCCGATAAGTCGGCTGATGTTACCTTGGGTGAAAATACATGGCACTGACCAGGCTCAAGCGTTGTGCCTTCAAGCACGAAGCCCAAGTATCTTTCCGTAGGAAATGGATTAGTCCGCATCTTATAGACACTACCACCTACATAACCGCTTTTTTTAACCCAACGGGAGAATACATGCGATGGATCACTCTTAAACTTGTCCTTCAACTCGTTAACGTGATTTTCCTCTGGAAAGAAATGCATCCCGTGGCTCAGACCATAAAACGGATTTGGCATCAGCACGGTCATCGCCGATATCTTCAGCTCTCTATTATAAGGGTTCCACAGGCACACCCGTGGAATGATATGGGTTCGGATACGTTTGTTATGATGGGAAAAATAATAGTGCCAGCGGCTGTCGGTCATCACTGGGTGAATCTTCGGTGCGGACTCCGCCCACTTGGAGGCATCCGCGCAGGCACCGTCGGAAATATTGTGCGGCCAATGGGCAGTTGGCCTCATGCGTATGGCCGATGCAGGGAAACTTGTTTCCGCATCCTGTAGGTTACTATGAGTGTGCTGTGCCCAGTTTCTCAGGGCACCGAATGATGGACCAAGAACACCATGCTCAGGCCCAGGAATAATTGGCCACGATGAGGAGAATGACTGCCCGCCTGTCCCCTCGCCCGCCGGAAAATCGATGGTCTGGTCTCCCTTATTTGCCAACAGAAGCGGCGTCAGGTCACGGCGCAAACCACCGAGTGAGGTATCGGTAAATAGCCCCGGAGAGTAAGTTGTGAGATGATGCACATTCTCGCCTAACAGCTTCGCCATTGTCTCCGAGTCCCCCTGCGTTAATGACGCATTAAGATAGCTGACCAACTTCCCAGGATGCTTGCGGGCGTCATCCAAAAACCCAGCAAATGCACCACTGCCGCTGGAATCAATCAGTGCCGGATTTGATCTCGGCGCAGCCTCAAAAGCGGCGGCTGCAAGTTTCACATCATCCAAAGGATCTACCGAGGCTTTCTGGTTGTTATCAGAGACATACCAAGCATAGGCACCATTACCATTAACATCGACTTTTTCTACACGCACGCGGTTCGATGCATAAGCGGCGTCATCGATATGGTCCCCCAAAGTCCCCTTACCAACTAATTCCACAACCTGTTTATTTTCGAGGCTGAGTGCGGCATCTGAGGCTGTATTCGACTGATTACTAACCAGCCATGCAAGTCTCATTTCATCCTTCCAAGCACCATTGGCAAGGTCACTGGATGTGTGGCGCAGATCCTCATAAGCTCCCGGGCGGGCATAGGGCGTGCCACCGGAGCCACCGGCCGGCGACTTACCGATCACCGGCCAATCCTGGCCACCTGACTCACGAGTTGTAGTCCAAACACCCAGCCAGTTTCGATTAGCAAGTTGTTCTGTATCGTTTTCTAATATAGCTGCTCGAGCGGTGACCCGCTGATCTGGCCCTGCATGTTTCTGCAATTCACTCATCGCTTGCATCAATGCCAGCCTAGCATTCGCTTGCGCGATGGCCTGATGCTTATTGCTTGTAGAACTTCTCAACTCGATTGTGCTGAGGGACAGCATCGCCAACGCAATCATGACCAAAAGAATCATCACCGTAATGGAAGCAATCAAGGCAAACCCATTTCTATGGGGCTGCGCAAATCGCACATTTGATAACGAATATTTTTTGATGGTTGTCATTTTTTCTCACACTTACCGATAGTGAGCGCATTAGATGATACTAATACTATTTATTCGGTTGTAAGTTAAATCTATGGGTGCTGTGCCGCAAACACAAAGTGAATACTTTTTTTACGAGATTATTAAACGTACGATTGAAAGATTACAGGTGGTAATCACGAGCAGAACATGCCAGTTTGATCCCAGATGAATTATCTGGAAACAGCGAAACAAGCGGCGTGCCAAGCAGGATCATTTCTGAGGGAACATTTTGGGCAACCTCTTGCTGTGGATGAGGAAAAGCACCACGACATCAAGCTCGCGCTCGACCGCGAGAGCCAGGATCTGATCACCCGGGTGCTGCTCGGCGAGTTTCCCGATCATGCGATTTACGGCGAAGAGGGATTAGCTGGAAACCAGGAGAGCGATTACCAGTGGATTGTTGATCCCATCGACGGCACCGTGAATTTTTTCTATGGCATCCCACACTACTGCGTTTCTATTGCCTTGCGTCACAAAGAAACCCTCATTGTTGGAGTAATTTACGACCCCAGCATGGACGACCTTTGGGAGGTCGAAAAAGGCACCCCTGCCCTTTTGAATGGAAAACCCATTTCCGTAAGTCCGCGAACAAAACTTGAGGAGTGCGCCCTATTTGTAGGCTGTGGAAAAGACGAGTCAACGCTCACTACTGGACTGGAACGCTTCAAACGCGCATCCTTACGTGCACGCAAAATGCGCATGATGGGTAGTGCCGCACTCGGCATGGCCTACATCGCATGCGGTCGGTTAGATGCTTACGTCGAATCGACTATTTCTCTTTGGGACATCGCTGCCGGACAATTATTGTTAGAATCTGCTGGAGGAAAAACCGAACTCACTCCGGTTGAAGGAAAAACTGATGTGTGGTCGATCGTTGCAACCAACGGTAAGATCCCAATCGAGGAAATACTGTAAAACTGACGCGCCATAACACCACGTCAATCCATCACGGTTTTTTTGATTGGCAAAGGAAACAAGACCTTGTGTTTTCTGATATTCCCAATGCGAGTCCCCTCGTTGAAAATATTAATTTCCCGACGCGTTGGACGCAATACGACGGTTGAGGCGGTGAGGAGCCTCCACTTTTTATGATCGGGATGATAAAACTCATACATGATTGGCACGTTGGTCGGCTTTGTTAGTTTTGTAGCTTGGTAGATATTTACTTTTTTCGGGGCAACGAGCACCTTAGTGCTACCTAATTTAACGCGGATATCTGTATTGCTTAGGTTGATAAACATCCGATCGCCGCCTTTGAAGCGAGCGAGGTCTTGGACCATGGCTGTGAATAGCAGATCTCCCCTGGGCTCTGGTAAAGGGATTAGAACGATAAGTGCCTGCCTCACATTTCCAGGAATTTTTGCTTCGGCTAACACAAGATACTTAATCTTCTCCGGTTCATCCGGATCGGGCACCTCACGGACGATACGAATAATCCCATCCTTGGGGATTTTCACCGGATCACTCGCCATGTATCTGGGGATCTCCAGTTCAGCCACACTCTTGTCAGTCATTACCTTGCAGGGGTTTTCAAACCCCTTCGGTAGAGATGTGCAGGCAAACCAAGCGACTCGGCCAGGTTTTCTTGGTTTGATACCGCCTGAATCGACCTGTGCGGTCAGCGGCAGAACTCCGAAAAGGAAGAAACAAAAGTAGCAAAACGCTTTTATCATCATGTAGGCAAGATCAATTATTAAATCTCAGAGCGATGCATCCAACGAAAACTCACAATTTTAAATGCTCGGCCATATTGACGATTCGTAGGGGTGAGCTCGCTGTCATCGACCGTAGTAAACTGGCCTTCAGAGTCAATGCCGCGCGCGGGGACTTCCGGGGCGTTACTTGCATCAGAATATTCCGGAACGCGTTGCACAATTGCCTCGCACCATGCTCTGGCAATGATTTCCCCTTCAGCATCAAGTGCGTCACCATAAGCACGAATGCGGAATGTATCGTCACGCACCGAAAGGGTGTTGGCGATGGGTTTAAGAAGATCGGACTGAATGACATATCCGGGAATGCCCGCAAAGCGCGAACCAACCGCAGATTCCGGGGTTTTAAATGCATGGGTTCCAAGATCACTATCCTCGAGTATGTAGTCGGCATGGCTCTTGAATGGATAGTTGATAGAGCCAGACTCGGGGCTCGCATCATCGTAATCGATCGCTGACTGCAAAGCACCCATGGTCCCCAAAGCATTGTCGGATAAGCGGCGATTAATAAACTCAGAAAAATTGAGGAACGGGCCGCGCTGTTTAACTTGTTTGACACATTCCTCGGCAAGTTTGCGCAGTTGATCGTCATCCAGAAAGCGCACACCGGACCATGCCTGCATGCCGTCGTCACGAGTGATACCAAATTCAGGGTCGTCCCCTTCCTGATCGGTAGTGGCGGTATTGAAACGGGAAAGGGCAATCCGCTTGCCTGATGGGATATCGACCGGTTTCAAGCTGCCGTTTTGATCTCGATAGACAACCTTACGTTCGCGGATACCGGCAAAGAGCGCGTGCCACGCATCTACCGATGTGCTGTTGACATTAAACATGCCGTCCACCATCAGGTGGGCCGCCGATTTGAGATAACCTTCGGTATCTTCGAGATCAGCCTTCACGTCATCTGATGAGCGCCCAGCCAGGTGAGGGATGTAACGCGAGTTGGCTAACTCCTCGCCATCCACGAGCTTCTGTAAATTTTCACTCAGACTTACACTTGCGGATGCTCCCGGACGGGTCTGATCTGCCAGCGAGGAGACAAAGTAGTCATCCCAAAGCGCATCATTGAGCAGCAGAACGTGATCCCAGTAATCACAGTAGGCTTTGGTGTCGGTTGCGGTATGACCACCATTGACATTGTTTTTGTCATTCATTTCCATGCTAACGGAATTGTTGAGAAACTGGTAAACATTGGTGCGTGGAATCATCGGGTGGAGAAATGAATTTCCGATTCCAGGGCCAGTGACACCACTTTGGTACGCCGTAGCCTTCGCCTGGGCGAGATGGAGAGATCGACCAGACAAGTTTGTGCCTTGTCCCCTCGGATAAAAACCCTTGCTCCATTCAGGATTCAGGATTCCCAACTCAACCCAGCCAGGATCGACTCTCATTCCTGAAAAACCAGCAAGACTGCCGATCGGAGCGGAAGGTAGCTCCAGGCCAGGAACAGCCGTGACGCGCTCCTCGGAACTCATGATTGCACTTCGACCAATGTGCTGAATGATATCATCCACGTCTTTTCCTGAACCTAACAAAGAGCCAAATCGGAACTCATATGGACTATCAACGCGTTGCGTATGACCTGTCGTTTCATCGTCAGACATGTAGAGACCTTTTCCAACATAGAACGGAGGTGATTGAATCCAGTTGCGACAGCGCCAGTCTCGCTCCCAGCCAATGGTATCATAGTCATGATCGTGGATTCCTTTTAGCACCAGCTGCATATATCCGATGGGCACGAGATCACCGTCAAACAACCAAGGAGATGGATTACTGGAGGGGGTGATAGGAGCGTAATACTGCGAGGTATTTAACCAATCGACATGCTGGTTGAAACGGAAGGACGATCTGGGATGAGGCTCGCCTGTTGGAGACCAGAAGCGGTAGGTGACAAATGAAGCGGGTGTATTACCATGCTGGTAATTGAACATGTGATAAATTCTGTGGCCAAACGTAATGGCAAATCTAGGATTGTCAGACAGGCCAAAATCTTGATTGGGAATACCCGAGGCATATGGCAAGCCTCCAAATGATTGGGGATCAAAACCAGGCGGCATAGGAAACAAGTAATCGCCTCCGATTGTTTCTCCTTTGGCAGAGAATATTCTGAATTCACCGGGTTTGAAAATGATGTCACCTCCATCGTAAGAAATTACTTTCGCCATCTCGTCATTAAACCTCATCATTATATTATCCGTGACCAGATTGCTACCTTTGTAAAAGCGTCCTTTCATCGGTTGGCACTGCTCCAAATAGAAGCGTGAAGATAGTGTGGCGTTAGGAACGCGCATCTCGACATTGTAAGGGTTCCAGTAGACCAAAACGGGTGACATGACGTAACGCAACCGATACTTACCCTGGTTACTGCCGGGCACGGTCTTCAGACTCAAGATATAGGTCAGATGACTCATAACAGGGAATCGCGTATACGAATCTTGTCCCTCCCAAGCGGCACTGTATGTGCCAATATTGCAGTCTGTGTATGGCTTGGATCCATCCCAGCTAAGCCCCGGGCTGCCGCCGGTGCCACCTTCATTCGAGCGGTCAGGCTGTACCTCGTTCGGTGCCAGCGCATCACTATCCTGCCGATACATCCTGTAGAAATGCCGCATTCGTGTCCATGGAGCGAAGTGACGTCCCTTAAGCACGGCTTTGTTGGCAATTTCTGAACTCATGGGACGAATCGATGGCTCACGGACATCACCGGAATTAAAGCGATACAAATTCGGCAAATCCGCTTTACCTTTTTCAAACAACAGACTCAGGTCTTTTTTGAGATGCCCGGTGCGCACGCTAGTTAGCACGCCTTGACTCGATGCAGTTAGATCGAAAAAATGTTTGCCCACGACATCGGCATCCACCCCAACGACGCCGAGAGACTTACGCGTCATAAGTTTTTTGCTCGTGTTCGGGTCGGTATCGATTGCGCCCAATCCGGGCAAGGCCCCCGTACCGACTTCCGCGGCGTCCCCCTGAGCAGTTTCCCATTCATCGTTTCCGAGGGAACGTGATTGCTTAGCGAGATCAATTCTAGCCTTTTGGTTTTCCGGCCCGATCCACCACGCGCTACGACCGGTTTCATTGATCGTATTCAGATAGGCCCGGGTAATTTGCTCTGGATTGGATTGAGCAAAATCGTTCAGACTGCCGTCACCGACGAGAACCACGGAATTCTTCTCGTCCCAGCCGGTCACACTGATCGGAGCATCGACATCTGCTCCCATGCCTTCCGGGAGCGACAGCAGCCACCTGCGAAACATTTTCTCCCGCTTTGGTGTGTAGGTGTCTGCAATTTTCAGTGTCTCGCCACTTGTGGGATGTACGTATGAGGCGTTGAGCCAGCTCCCCCAAGAATCGTAACTCGCAAGCCAATTCGGCTGGTTGACGCCATCAATAGCCTGGGTGTTGGAGTTCTGGTCAAAGATTGCCGCCATGGCACTAACCCGCATGTCTGGCCCCATCTCCTTCTGGAGCTCACCAATCGCAATCATCAGGGCGAGCCTTGCATTCGCTTGTGCCTTGGCCTCAGCCGATTTACTTGAATCTTGCCGCAGAGTGATCGTGGATAAACTGAGCATACTCAGAGCGATCATTACAAGTAAGACCATCACCGAGATAGTGGCTATCAGGGCAAAACCCCTGTAAGCAGAGATTTGATTTTCAAA
>DPWT01000052.1 GCA_003527555.1 Verrucomicrobiales bacterium
TTGTTATCTGATACGAGCTTGATATAGATCGGCGATGTCAGATCCCTTGCGAGAGTTCAAAGATGTGTCGATAGTTCACTTCGGCGACAATGCTGAGCAGAAGTTTGCTGCGGAGCAGGTGATTGATCAACTGCTAGGGGAATATGGCGATGAGGGGATGGCGGAGTCCATTCCCCGAGTAGGCGAGGCCCCGACAATGGTTCAAAGGATTCGTGGAGGGCTTTACACTGTGTGTTTATTACTTTGTTTGGTGATTCTGGGCCACTTTGGGTTCCAGGTCTATTTCGTGAAAAGCGTCTATGACATGGGATTTACCTATTGGGATGAGGATGGTTCCTATTTTGAAAATCAAATGACCAAGCACCTCAATCGGGATGAACGAATCATCCTATTTGGTGATCAATCACTACGAAGCGAGACAGAACGCTATCGGGCGCTATGGGACTTGGATATCACCAATCCCGCTTACTACTTTGAGTATGCTATGGCGTATCAAGGTGACCACGGAACACTACCTCCGGACTTTATTGAGTATGGAGAAGAGATAGATCCCGGGAACGGATGGTATGCATACATCGCCGCAGGGTTCGAAGCCGATCGCGTGGTTGTAAAATCATCCACCGTGAGTAGTCGGGCTCCTACTCGAAGCCGTCGATCGCGGGGGCGAAGAGGTAAGGCAGCTCCACCGGCACCCGCCGCCAGCGTTCCAGCCATCGCCAAGCCTACAACCAAGTGGCACGTCAATGATGAAGCCAAGTATACAGAAGTATTAAGGCTCTATTATGCGGCAGCTGAAGCGCCAAGGTTTCAATCCAACTCGAAAGGGTTGGTCTGTGAGAGATTGCGTCTGCTCAATCTGGAGAATCATGATTACACGAGCCGCTTAGGTCCTATCGCCTATATAGCAGGACAGACGGTCTATGGAATGAAATCGAATCACGTTGTAAAGGTGCTAAGGGCTGAAGCCGAGAGATGTGGGCTGGAAAAAAATCCTGAAAGGTTGAAAAAACTATTAAATGCCTGGAAGATCATTGCAGAACGAAATAACAACAATGGCTGGTCACTTATTGATGGATTACTTGCGAGAGCATGGATACACGCTCCACTGGAGGATTTCAGGGACGCTGCCGTGGCATGTGGGTTGAATGACGAAGCGGATCGATTAGATCGACTACATACGATTTTTGACAAGATCAAAGCCACACGTAGAACCAAAACCACGTGGTTCGATGATCATGATCACAAGCTCGGTGTTCTTCATCGTATGGCCTTGCCTATGGTGGGCAGTCAAGTTGAGGGTCTTCCAGAAATCGGACCAGCTGACGCTGAACCCGGGCGTATGGCGGATCATGTGCTCTCTACTCGAATCATGGCATCGCTCGCCTGTCTAGTCTTCATGCTGTCCATGGGGTTCGTGGCACTCTATCGATTTTGGCACCGCCCTTTGATTCGGAAATTAGCCCTGGCATACCGTAACTTGCTGTCGTTGGGCGACTGGGCGTGGATCGTATCAGGAGGGCTGCTGCTGCCTGTGGGACTCTATTTATTGATAAACTATGCATCACCATGGAGTGCCCGTGATCTTGGTGTGCATGTAATTGCGTTTTACACCGTATCCGCACAATTTGCCTGCATGGGCTTCCTGGTGCTTATGTTAGTGCCTCTGCTCACTCGTTGGAGGTGGCGTCGACGGGCGAAATTTCTGGGTTTTGCAAAGATCAAATTCCACTGGATCCCTATCGCTCTACTTGCTGTGGCTATGCCGTTAAGCGGCGTGGGTGACGCGCTTTACCCACATATCGAGGAGGTGTTCAAAGTAAGTGCTTGTTTCATTGGAGTTGCCCTCACTTGGCTGCTGGCTCAATTGTCATGGGCAATTTTTGCAGGAGGAAATAGAGCGCTAACCCAACTTCTCATGGCGCACAGCCTTTTACCCGTCTACACCATCGCAGCCACAGTGATGGCGGTTATGATACCCCTCTATCATCTGGAGGAAAAGCAGTGGGTGGCTGCTGATGATCTACTCAAGATATCAGCTGATGAGCCCGGAGTGACGCCATACGAGTATCGCGTTACGGAGCAACTCCGGATAGAGACCCGTGACATTATGAAGTGGGACGAGACAAGGAAATGATGTCTAAGTGATCAGGGTCAATCCACGTTTTGTCAGTCGAACTGTAATCTCCGTGCCTTTTTCCTCAGGCTTCCAGCCGTTCTCTCTTCCGAACGCGATAATGTCCTCAACCATATCGGGACGAAACACACGGGGGCATTGTGCGACAATTTGTTGTCCGTCAGGAGTTTCGTTTAGCTCAATTCTGATCTCAACTCCTCGAGTGGTACTGCGTTTGCTCCAGCGATATTGAAGATCGTAGAAACAGATAACTTCGCTTTTTTTACGAGGTATAGCCATGAGTGAAGTCATATACCCCAATCTGGTAATACCAATCTGGAAATAGATAAATTTACACAGACATCTGATGATTGCCAATTACTCATATTTCCGTTATAGTTCAGTAAATGGATGATAGCTATAGCTGGAATGGTGGGCTTCGAGGAACTTCCTCGTTTAGGCTTCCTGAAAACGAAGATTTAGGTAAATGGATAATCGTTGCTTTGATTTTTGCTGTCGTATTGCATCTTGTTGTAATTTTTGGACTCAGTCGGATTGATGTGATTCTTCCTAGTCTAGTTGAGCGAACAACCCTGCAAACTAAAGTAGTTAGAGTAAACCCTGTGGACATAGATGACTCACGCCCGGAGCTCACTCCGCCTGCAGCATCTGATCCAGTTGAACAAACACCAGTTGTTCCTCCTGCCGATGAATTAGATGTTCTGGAAAACTTGCCGGAAATGGACATCGATATTAGCCCAGACATTAAAAATTTTGAGGTTCCTGTAGCTCAATCTGCTGCTAAGGGATATTTCGATGGAGATTCTGTAGAACCCTTGGAGATACCCAATTTTGAGCCAGATCTTCCTGATATGGGGAAAACTGAGGATTTCTTTCCTCGTTCACGTGACAGTCAAGTGACGGTTGATCCGGGAGGCCGAATGGTAGACAAGCACGATCCTGATGTATATGCTGACATTTTAAGAAAAGGAGCGGAAGGAAATGCCGACGCAGGATTGCTCGGGGGTTTTACTTCATTGGATGCAATGGCACGTATGGATGGAAACTCAATTCTCACATCCAAAGCGCTCATTGGTAGTGATTTACTTTTTGATTTTAATGTTCACGCGCTAAGACAGAGCGCGCGGGTGAGTTTGATGAAGGTGGCATTGTTGATCGATAAGCACCCGAATTTGATTTGCTGGGTTGATGGACACACAGATCTAATTGGTAGTGATGAGCCCAATTTGTTGCTCTCTCAAAGACGAGCTACAGCTGTCAAAGAATGGTTAGTTGAGACACTCGATTTGGATGAAAAGCGAGTTGCTGTGCGAGGATTTGGGAAATCAAGTCCCTTGGTGAAACAAGGAACTGTAGAAGAGCAAGCTCCTAACAGGCGAGTTGAAATTAAGATGCGCAAGACTAGGCCTCCGCAAGAGGTTGAGGTTGCTGACCCTGCCAAATTATCTGGCCAGCTTGAGAAAAACCCTTCCAAAGCGGTGCCTATTGATGAGGATTTGGTAACGCCTTCACCCAGGGCTATCTTGGAGCCTGAAGATGAGCCTTCTTTGGCTGTGCCGCCGCGTGCTATTCCTGTTGATTGAATATCAGTTTTTGTCTAACTGTGAATTCTTTACCTGTCTTTAGTGTCGATGAACCGCCCGTCTGGCTGCTTTCATTTGATTTTGATGGCACGCTTTGTGATCCTGATGACAGTCCGCCAGTGTCTCCTAGATTTTTTGAAATGATACAAGAGTTACGTATATCTCAGAAAGCGTGTTGGGGAATTAATACTGGCCGATCTCTGATGCACACTGTCGAGGGTATCATGGATGCAAAATTCCCTTACCTGCCGGATTTTTTAGTTGTGCGAGAACGTGAAATTTACCGACCTAATAGATTTTCCCGGTGGGTTGGCGATAAGCAATGGAATAAGTCATGTGAGGTAGCGCACAACAAACTTTTCAGAAGACATAGGCGTCTGTTAGCGAAGATAAGAAAATGGGTTGAATCAAAAACTGCGGCTGTGTGGGGTATTCAAGAAGGTGAACCGGCTGGTATTGTCGCATCTACTTCGAGTGAGATGGATTTTATAGTGCAGTATATCGATACCCATATAGCC
>DPWT01000126.1 GCA_003527555.1 Verrucomicrobiales bacterium
AAACCCGCTGTTCAATCGATATCGAAAAGCTTGTTAAGAGACTCAAAGATGAGAAAGTAGAAGGTATTATTTTAGATCTTCGTGGTAATGGCGGCGGTTCTCTAGAAGAGGTTCGCAGAATGACTGGATTTTTTACCGGCCGAGGCCCAGTCGTGCAGGTCAAAAATCATCAAGGGCGTGTTGAAGTAAAAGATTCATCTCATAGAGCACCTATTTACGATGGCCCGCTGGTAGTTTTAATCGATAAGACAAGTGCTTCTGCTAGCGAAATTCTTGCTGGCGCACTACAGGACTATAATCGTGCAGTCATTGTGGGTGACTCATCTACTTTTGGCAAAGGAACTGTTCAGCAGCCAATGGAGTTACGTAAAATGATGCCCTTCATGGAAGATGCTCGCCGAGCAGGTGTGTTGAAGCCAACGATTCAAAAATTCTACCGTGTAGCAGGCAGCACAACCCAGCTTAAGGGGGTTGAGTCTGATATCGTTTTACCATCATTGCTTGATGCATTTGAGGTGGGTGAGAAATATTTAGATCATGCATTACCGCACGATAATATACGACGTGCCCCAGGATTGAAGCCGCTCGACCGTGATAATCTTTTTATGGCTGAGCTTAAGCAAAATAGTGATCGCCGTGTGAAGGCTTGTCAGGACTTTAATTACACTGATCAGGATGCTAAACGGATGGTTGATCGCCGCAACAGAAACACTGTCTCCCTCAACAAAGAGCTTAGAAAAAAAGAACTTAATGAGGCTGAAGAGCGCAGAAAATTGCGTAACATCGAGCGTAACAAACGATTTGGTAAGCTTGCTGAGAGTGATATGAAAATTTATCGTTTCTATCGCCTAGACCTTGAAGATGTAAAACGAGAAACACTCGTTGAGATTGATCGTGATAAAATTAACAGCAGTTACATGCGTAAGGCAAAAGATGATCTCAAAGATTTAGATGACACCCCGGAGTGGCCGAGTGGGTTAGACCCCGTAAAGCGGGAGAGTATTCAAATTCTAGCAGATTTGGTGGAGGCAACAAAACGCGCTGATATAGCGGGTGCAGTTCAGAACAACAACGGTTGATTGTAAGTATGGGTGAGGAAATTAGCTCAAACTTAGCTGTAATTCTTAATCGGGTAAAACAAGCGGCTGAGCGAGCTGGTCGTAACCCTACATCTGTTCAGCTTCTTGTGGTATCGAAAACGTGGCCAGCAGACAAGGTTGCTATAGTTGCAGATGCTGGGCACACTTGCTTTGGTGAAAATAAGGTTCAAGAAGCTGAGGGTAAAGTTCCACTGCTGCCGCAAAACCTCAATTGGCATCTTATTGGGCATCTACAACGCAATAAAGTGCGTAAGGCTCTACGGCATTTTGATACTATTCACAGTATTGATTCGCTTAAGCTCGCTCGGCACACTTCTCATGTAGCTATGGAGCTTGGTAAAAAACCAAACATCTACCTTCAAGTAAATTTAGCTGAGGAGGAGAATAAAAATGGATACGTTATCTCCGAGCTCAAGCGTGATATAAATAATTTGTTGGCCTTGCCGTCGGTTTCTATTGTTGGGCTAATGTGTATCCCGCCCGCTGCCGAATCGCCTGAACAAATGAGGCCTTGGTTCGTTAAGATGCGCGAATTGCGTGATGAGCTTGAAGATCATACAGGGGCAGTGTTTCCTGGGTTGAGTATGGGAATGAGTAGTGATTTTGAAGTGGCTATCGAAGAAGGAGCTACGATTGTCCGTGTTGGTTCCGCAATATTTGGGACTCGAAACTACCTATGATACAGCTGATCAATAATACAGTCATTGGCAACGAGCTGGCCCTGGTTTGGGGTGATGGTTCCGAGTGTTATATACCGCTCGAAACCCTAAGGAAGCACTGCCCATGTGCTGCATGTCAGGGAGAGCCAGATGCTATGGGTTATGTTGTAAAGCCGGCCGTTGCGCACACCGATCTTAGTTTCCAACTTGTTAGTATGCAACATGTTGGAGGATATGCACTGCAATTGAAGTGGGCAGATGGTCATAGCTCTGGGATTTACAGCTATGAATTGTTACAAAGTTTAGCCTAAGAAACGTTCATTATAATCGTATTTTAGACAACATGAAATTGGGACGTATATATTTTTGGTCATTAGCTATTGGCACGGCACCAGTGCAAGTTTCAGGTGATGTTTTGCCTGAGACGGTCATATCGGCAAGCCGATCAGCTGAGCTTTTGCGCGATAGTCCTTATTCAATTTCTCTCATTGGAGAAGATGAGCTATTGCAAAATTCTATCCGCACGCTGCCTGAAGCCTTGAAACTGAGCCCCGGTGTGATGATTCAGAAAACAACCCACGGTCATGGCTCGCCGTTTATTCGTGGATTTACGGGGAGGCAAAATCTTCTTTTAGTAGATGGTGTTAGAATTAATAATTCCACATTTCGTAGTGGCCCGATACAGTATTGGAATACTGTGGACAGCTCCGCAGTGGATCGGCTGGAGCTGGTTAAGGGCCAAGGTTCCGTTCTCTATGGATCCGATGCGATAGGTGGCACGCTAAATACCCTCACGAAGTCTTCAAATTTTCGAGAACGGCTTGATGGATGGTTTAATAATAATTCTCTTTTCTACCGGTTTGATACCAATAGTCGGAGCCATGTAAGTCGTTTTGAATCATCCTTCGGTGAAGGTGGGAAATGGGGTGTTTTATTTGGGGTTAGTCAGAAAAACTTTGGAGATATTCGCGATTCATCGGTCGGGCGTATGGATAATACTGGGTATGATGAAATCGATACTGATTTTCGTTTAGATCTAGCTGTCAGTGATGCCACCACGCTGACATTGGCACATCATCGCGTGAATCAGGATGACGTCTGGCGATGGCACTCCACGATCTACAACCCTGGTTGGAATCATGGAGGTCATGTTGTTACGCCTGGTGCTTTTGCTGCCAGGATTTATGATCAGGAGCGTTCTCTGACATATCTCAAGCTTGATGGTGGAGAGGGTGGGGGGTGGCTAAAAAAATGGTCCGCTACACTCTCCTATCAGAAGTCACAGGATTCCCAGTTTCAGAACCGTGCCCTCACAGATATTCGTACACAACTAGCTGAGGTGCAAACATGGGGTCTTGGATTACAAATGGAATCGGATCTTGGAAATGGATCACTGCTCTACGGTCTCGATTACTATCATGACTCAGTTGATTCGGCAGGAACTCGCACTGGTAAAGACCCACGTTCCCAGCGGCCTGTTGCGGATGATTCTAGTTATGATTTGTTAGGTGTCTACGGCCAGTATCGATGGACGCCATTTGTGGATGTTCCCAAACTGAAAACCACGCTTGGCGTGCGCTTCACTCATGCTGAAGCACGAATTGGGAAGAATTTTGATCCAACAATTGGTGCTGACATTTCCACCAGTAAGCAGTGGCAAAACTGGGTTGCCAGTGCACGTGCGATCTACGAATTCAATGAGCGCTGGAATACATATGCAGGTATCTCTCAAGGTTTTCGTGCACCTAACCTCAACGATTTGAGTGGAAACCTGACCAGCCGATCTGGCTTTACAGCCTTGGGTTCGTTAGACCTTGAGCCTGAAAAATTCATCTCCTACGAGATTGGCAGTCGTTTCCAGACGGAAAGAGCCAGTTTTTCGGTCGCAGCATATTACACAGCCATTGATAACGTGATCATCGGAGTTCCTGCCACGGTGGGAAGCACGACGCTCATTACCTCTAATGGGCGCGACGGTGAAGTCTATGGAATTGAAGCTGAAGCTAGTTACCACTTGAACGACCAGTGGGCACTCTCGGGTCATGCCTCATGGCAAGAAGGTTACACAGAATCGAACGCATTCGTCGGTGGACCTCAAAACCGTGGGTATCTTTCACGCATCGCACCCCTGATGGGGAGTGTGGCCCTGCGCTGGACTCATCCTAACGAGAAATTGTGGATTGAAGGTCGCCTGACCGCTGCCGCCACAGCGGATAAACTTGCCGCCAATGATAAAGGCGACACTCAACGTATTCCGACAGGTGGCACACCTTCTTACGTGACAGCTTCCATACAGGCAGGATGGCAGGCGAGGGAAGATCTGAGTCTTACTCTGGCATTAGAAAACATGACTAACGAGGACTATCGTATTCATGGTAGTGGTCAGAATGAGCCCGGATTTAATGCTATTTTAGGTGTGAGGCTTGACTTCTAGGATGCTGGTTATCCCTACTGTCTCAGATATGTTGCTGTGTCACCGCCTTTTGTTAGCATAATACTACTGCCATCGTAACGATGTGTGATGACTGCTGATG
>DPWT01000125.1 GCA_003527555.1 Verrucomicrobiales bacterium
AAATCCATGGGCCCCGACCAGCGGGTATCAGCCAATGGTGCAATCCTCGCTGAGGGCAGTGTAAAACACCCGCATTGGACTGGTGTTTGGGACTCATGGAAAGCTGGTGGATCTAGTGCCTCTGGAAATGATAATAAGAGTGAGCACCGCACCATTGATGGAGTGTCAAACAGCGGCATGCATCCCACCTATGAGGAAAACCGCAAAGACCACTTCCGATCGTGGCTCATCTCGTTAACCCCGGAAGAGGCTGCAGCCGTCTCCTCTGCAAAGGATCTTACCCTCGATGGCATCGTCAAACCTGTGAATGGGACAGACGCAGTACAGCTCGTCGGTGAAGGGTCACTCGGACCAGATAGCCTACCTCAAGATTACATCAGTGCACGCTTACTCAATGTTAAATTAGATCAGAAAGATAATGCTCAAACTACCGGCCGCTATGGCTGGTGGGTCGGTGACGAAAGTCAAAAAGCACGTCTGATGGATGACTCCTATCAATTATCTGACGCCCCTACGAATTTGGCCGAAAAAATCTTCCGCCATCAGGCTCCCGCATCGACCGGCACGACTACCGTCAAGGGACTCGAAGACATGACCGACGAGCAACTAGAAAAACTCGGCGCCCTTCAATCTCGGCGGACACTTGACCTCGTTGATGGAGCAACGGAGGAGGCAGGAGAGAACTTCCATCACGTTACCCCGTTTTCCTATCAGGTCTTAGCTGATGTGCGTGAGGGTGGACTCAAACGCTGCCTAACAACCTTGCTTGAGCGAAACATTGACAGGAATGATGTATTCAATACCAGCCAATATAGAAATCTCAGCTGGAAGGCAGATGCTGATGATTACATGCTTTATAAATTCAACACCAAGGATAGCTGGTCAGTAACCATGGGGCAGGAAATGGTATCCATTCACGATCTGGCTGCCTACTACCAGATGCATGATGAAGGAAACCGCTTAGGTCACGGCAACTATGGGGTGAAATACAGATCGCAGCAGGTAAGGAATGGCATACAGCTGGCATCGGCGGATTATGGCACGAAAGGATATCTCGATCAGTACATGCGCCAATATTCCAGCCTCTACCGTAATCCGGTTCCTATCAAAGTTCAGTTTTTGATGAGCATGACGGCTGTGCCTCGCAGTGCGAACTTGATTACAGCGGCGAGCCCATACACCCACAGGCTTCACCTCGGAATCACGCCATCGATTACGTTATGGAACCCGACTAACTTGCCATTGGTCATGAATTTTGGTGATCCCAACCGTTATGCGCAAATGTTCCGGATGCTAAATCTTCCGCTCAATATTCGCTGGAATAAAAACGATGGAGAGTATCGCAGCTCTAACGGCACTCACATGACTTGGGCCACACAAAACGCAGGCGAGGGGAAGGCTAATATTTTCAGTCTCTATTTTTCTGGAACCCGCCCGATTACCTTTGAGCCAGGCGAGGTGAAAGTTCTCTCCCTCCCATATCGCCCCGGAAACATGGCATTCAGAAAAACAGACCGATTTACGGAACGCCACGAAGTAGCGCCCGGCTGGGACCCATCCGCGTTTTTGGAATTACATCGGTCTGATAGGAACAATTCACCACATGTTGAGAATGGCTGCCTTCTCTTCAAGGCCAATGACAAAATCTCTGTCGAGATAAGCGGTGATGGAACTGAAGTATATACAGGCCCAGCTATGGCATTTTTCCTCATTCAGACAACTCATCAACTGCATGCGAACCCTGGCACGTGGCATTTCCGCCATTACCATCACATGAGCCGAGTGGGCAGCGGCGCTAGGAACGATGCTTTTAACAACAACTTAATATCCAAAGGTTTTCCGGGAGGAGTAGCCAAGATTGTTTCCGCACCACGCAGTGGATCTGAAATCATTGCGCGTGCCAATGATCAAGAAGTCTGGCCATTTATGCAGTTTGCTCTAATGGCCGGCACCGAAACATCTGAATCATCTAACGGAGGTGCTTTGGGTGGACGTAAGTTCGCCAGCAGACCATTCCTTCACTCTACCGCGATCGCCCCAAGTAATATTGACAGGGATGATTATGATTCATTTTACAACTATGGATGGAATTGGTGGGCAGAGGAAATCAACTCCGTGCTGGAGGCCAACGTCCAGGTCAGTGCGGACAATCAGGGATATTATGGAGGTGGCTATACTCCTGAGTCTGGCACTACCCACGTCGTGCAGCAAGAGGTGCCACTCATTGCACCCATGTCCATTGCTTCCTTAAGCCATGCACATCTCGGCGGATTTAGTCTAGCCGTTGACGCCGCGGCAGGTATTGGGGCCGATGGCAGCGAAGGCTACTATGGCCTGATTGATCCATACCGCAGGCAGAGCTATCATCGCGTCACCGCAGCGGGACAAGGCGGCATGTTCCCACACACTCTGCAGGCGATTGGTAATTCCTATGCCCATCCGCATATATCTGCGGACAAGGCATACGAGAATTGGTCCCGCACGTTCAGCGCTGATTCAGGCGCAAGAAATCTTAAAATAGTCGACCACTCATACCTCGCCAACAAGGCTCTTTGGGACGACTACTTCTTCTCCTCGATTTCCAAGACACCAAGAAGGCAGAAAATTTTCGAAGTGAGACGTGATGTTACCGCCAAGACGGCTGCCACCCAATTTTTCTTCGATGACGAGCCACTGCCTAACCGCCGCATGGTCCCCT
>DPWT01000064.1 GCA_003527555.1 Verrucomicrobiales bacterium
AGGACTCGAGAAATGGTTGCTGCACAATACGGCGTTTGTGATGCCTCGCCTTGGGCCATGGGTCAGGGCAGAGAAGATGAAGCCGCGATACAGATCCACGAGCAAGTAGCCATTCGATGGTGTAATGGCTTTCCAGACGCAGAACTTTGGCATTCGTTAGCCCAAGTTTGCCAATACCTCTACAGACACCGCGAACACGCCCTAACAGACGTTCAATACCGAGGAAATTTCGCTCCGGGTAGTGCTGCGCCATTTTGAGTAAAAAAGTGCCATCGCCACAGCCGAGATCAATCTCGAGAGGTTGGTTGTTTCCAAAAATATCCTCACCGGTGTGACGGCGGAAGTAGTCGTCTGGCATGAATTCATTAGGTTCAGCTGCTCGGGCACATTGTGGCATACAGAAAGGTTTAAGAATTCAGATAAAAGATTCAAGAGTTAAGAATTCCGTGTATGAAAAAGCCCATGGATGTTGCGCAGTTGGAGAATGCTTTTCAGAATAATTTCAAAACCCGTGGGGAGTTGGGAGCTTCTGTGAGTGTTTGGGAAGACGGGCAGGAGATTGCATCTCTCGCCGCGGGGTGGTGTGAAAGAGAACAGGAGAGGAAGTGGGGGGTCGAGACCCTAGTGCCGTTCTATTCGGTTACCAAAGGGCTGGCTGCAGCAACGGTACTGGTTTCTTTGGAGAGAAATGATTTATCGCCCGAAGATTTAATCGTAAGTGTGTGGCCAGATTTTCCGCAAAAGGCGGCAACTTTTGCCGAATTAATGTCACACCAACTTGGACTGGCGGCACTTGATGACGTGGCCGATGTTTTTGACCATGATGCGGTAATTGCTGTGATTGAAAAGCAGCCAGCAAACTGGCGACCCAAAAGTCAACACGGGTATCATCCGCGGACGATTGGGTTCATCTTTGAGGAAATTGTCCGCAGGATCACAGGGAAAACACTTGGTCAGGCGTGGCGCGCCGATATAGCAGATCCGTTGGGTTTAGAAGCTTGGATCGGATTGCCCGAAGAACAATTTGATCGAGTAGCTAGGCTTTATCCAGGAAGGCAAAATAAAGAGGATCTTGAGAGTGGATTTTATAAGGAGCTACACCGTGAAGGGTCACTCGTCAGAAGGTCTTTTTTTTCCCCGCGAGGGTTACACTCGGTGCGTGAGATGAGTGCCTCACAGGCATGGCAAGCGGGGCTTCCTGCGATGGGAGGTATAGGCACGGCACACGCTCTAGCCAAATTTTACCAAGCGGCGTGCGGGGCGCTCGAATTTTTTTCTAATGAAATCAGACAGCGAATGGAGACCGTTCTGGTCACGGGGAATGATCAGATTCTACAGACGCGCACTTCTTTTTCATGTGGCTTTCAGCTCGACCCGCTTGATCAATTCGGAAGAAAGGAACGACATCACTATGGGCTTTCTCGCCGCGGATTTGGTCATCCTGGGGCCGGTGGGAGTCATGCTTTTGGTGATCCAGAAAATGGTTTGTCATTCGCTTACGTGATGAATCAGATGGAACTTAGCCCAATGCCCGGAGCTAAAAGCTTGGAAATGGTGAAAGCGATGTACTTGTAGGGGCTTGCAACTTTTGCTCAGCTGGTACACATCAGTCTCATGCATTCATTTCATTACCATAACGGCAGTCTGCATTGCGAAGATGTAGACTTGACGACAATCTCTGATCTGCACGGCACACCGGCCTATGTTTATAGCGCTGGGACTCTGCGTGATCACTACCGCAGGCTTGATTTGGCACTCGCTGATATCGATCATGCGATCGAGTATGCCGTAAAAGCAAACTCGAACCTATCGGTTCTCAAGCTTCTCGCCGATGAGGGCAGTGGTTTCGACATTGTATCAGGCGGAGAGCTCCGCCGCGTGATCGAGGCGGGTGGAGATCCAGGAAAATGCACCTTCGCAGGTGTCGGTAAGACACGCGAGGAAATTGAATACGCACTCGCGGAGGAAATTTACTGCTTTAATGCCGAGAGTGAGGAGGAGGTTGTCTTCATAAGTAAGGTTGCTGGTGAGATGGGTAAAACAGCTCCCGTAGCATTCCGTGTGAACCCAAACGTCGATGCCAAGACACACAAGTATATCTCCACCGGAAAATCCGAAAACAAGTTTGGGGTCGATTTTGAAGTGATCGAGGAAGCCTATGCACGAGCGTCCAAGTTGCCTAATATTTCATTACGTGGGCTTCAGATGCACATCGGCTCTCAACTCACATCTCTGCAGCCATTCATCGAAGCCGTTGAAAAGGTTTCGCCGCTCGCAACAATGCTCAAAGAAACCTATGGTATTGAGTTCTTCTCCATCGGTGGAGGCGTGGGTATCGTTTACGACCCCGCACTTGAGTCAGGTAAGGACCAATGGTGGACGGAGCAGGACGAAGAACAAAAGCCTCTGACCATCGAGCAATACGCTCAAGGAGTGGTGCCTGTTCTCAAAAAAACAGGCCTTAAGATCCTTCTTGAACCTGGTCGCTACATTGCAGGCAACGCAGGGGTGCTCATTACTAGCTGCCTCTATGAGAAAAAAGGCTCTGCTAAGACCTTTCGGATTGTCGATGCCGGTATGAATGATCTTATTCGACCTGCTCTCTACGAGGGTCATCACGAAATAGTGCCTCTCCGAGCTCCCACTGAGGGTAACACCACCAGCGTCGATGTGGTTGGCCCGGTCTGTGAAACAGGCGACTTTTTCTGCCAGGACCGCGAACTTCCGGATTTCCAACCGGGAGAAGCGATTGCGCTGCTGAGTTCTGGTGCTTATGGCTTTGTCATGGCGTCAAACTACAACTCCCGCCCGTTACCTGTAGAAATCCTTGTGGATGGTTCCGATGCCCGTGTGATTAGGCCGCGCCAGACCATGGATGATATTCTCGAGAGTGAGAGAGCCGCCCTTCGTTAAGAGGAGAGTTTAGGATACCAGAATCTAATAAAATCATCAATTCTCCCTTGCCAGATAGGTTTACTCTGCTATTTACCCCGTCCCGCGCGGTGTGCAGGACTGTCCAAACGGATTATCATTCCATGTGTAAAACCAACCCAATGGTAGGTTTTAGAGCACGAAATGAGCGCACCTCAACTACATATTAATACACCAGCTAAAAAACTAAGATCATGGCACGTATTTTCGGAATCGAAATCCCGAATGAGAAGCGCATCGAAGCTTCTCTTCCATATATCTATGGTATCGGTCAACAGACCGCCAAGCGCATTCTTGAGCAAGCAGGAGTGGATGCAGACATCCGCACCGGTCAGCTTTCAGAAGAGCAGCTCGTCAAAATCGCTTCGGTGATCACCTCTGAAGGGATCATCATTGAAGGCGACCTCCGTCGTGAACAACAAGCCGCAATGAAGCGCCTCCAGGCGATCAACTGCTATCGCGGTATCCGTCACAAATCCGGACTTCCTGTTCGTGGTCAACGCACTGGCACTAACGCTCGCACCCGCAAGG
>DPWT01000174.1 GCA_003527555.1 Verrucomicrobiales bacterium
CAGGGTTTCGGTGATGCTTCCGGTATTGTGCTGATCGCTTTTGCGATCTACTTCAAATGGCTTCCCGTATGGGCACTGGTCATCATCTCTGCCGTGGTTGGGGGGATTGTTTTTTAACCCGAGCACAAATCAATAGCTCGGGGTAGGAACTCGAAAGGGTCATCGGTTGTTGGGATGTATTCTTGCCCTATATAGCCTACGTAATCGGTGTTAGCGATGGCGCTTGAGATCGCGGCGTAGTTTAATTCTTGGGTGGCATCGAATTCATTTCGTCCGGGTACGCCTGCTGTGTGGTAGTGTGAGATATGCTGATGATGATCTTTGATGGTGCGAATGACGTTACCCTCCATGATATGCATGTGATAAATGTCGTAAAGAAGCTTAAAATGATCTGTGCTCAGTTTTTCGCATAAGGCAACTCCCCAAGCGGTGTGATCGCATTGGTAGTCGGGGTGATCTACCTTGGAGTTGAGTAGTTCCATGACTAGGGTGACGCCGTGATTTTTAGCCAGTGGGATCAGCGGAGCGAGGCCCACTGCGCAGTTTTCTAATCCCGCTTCGTCTGAAAGTCCGTCCCTATTTCCAGAAAAACAGATCACTTGCTTAACTCCGAGGTCTGCGGCAGCCGGAATCAGTTTTTCGTAAATGGCATGTAGCGCCACGTGGTGGGCTAGCTGGTTAAAACCTTGTTCAATGGTACCCACGCCGTTTTTATCAGGGTGCGCCGCTGTGATTGCGCACTCGATGCCATTTTCTTGCGCGATGGGTATTTCATCGAGGGTCAAGAGATCGAGACCAGAAATGCCAAGTTCATGACATTTTTGACAGAGAATGGGTAATGGTGTGGAGGCAAAGCACCAACGTGAGACGGAATGATTGATCACGGAGATTTGGTAACAGAGTGACAAACTCAGGTGAACGTTAAAATTCTGAAACGAATATACAACTTTTCTTCGCTTTCATGGTTGCAAACTACATAACACACACAAATACTATAAAATTATGAACTCAACAATTATTGCACCCGTGGCCGCGCTCGTCATTGGCGGCGCCGCAGGATTCATTGCTGGACAGAAAAATGTACCTGATCCCATATCGGAAGAGGCAACCGGCGATGCGCGTGGATCATGGCGTGGTGGTGCTGTATCTTCATCATCAGATCGTTCAGGCCCTCGTTCATCTGGGTCACGTGTAAGAAGCGCCAAAGAAGCTATGGAGCTGCCAGGACAGAATAACCGACTCCAAGCGCTGATGGACTATTATGCTGGGCTTGACCCATCAAAATTTGAAGAAGAAGCTAAGAACCTAGAGGACCTGCCGTGGAGTGAACGTATTATGGTTGGTTACCTTTTATTTGCCCGATGGGGGGAAGAGGACCCCACAGCTGCTATGGATTACACCAAGAGCATGGGGTTTGCAGGAATGTTTGTCCGCGGCACCGTGATGCAGAGCTGGGCATCGAAGTATCCTCAGGATGCTGCTGCATACTACAAGACGAACCCGAACGAATTTCGTATGGGTGGAATGATGGGTGGGCGTGGAGGAAAAGGTGGTGGGTCAACGGCGCAAATTATTGCTACTGAGTGGGCGCGACAGGATAGTGCAGGTGCCATGGCATGGGCACAATCGCTTGAGGGTCGTGATCAACGTGAAGCCATGCGCGGGATTTTCTCTCAAGCAGCTAAGGAGGATCCCGCCAAAGCGGCAGGAATGCTTGCCAGTATTACCGATGAGGATGCAAAAAGAGATGCTCAGAACAGCATTGCTCGAGAGTGGGGAGCAAAAGATTGGGATGGAGCACAAAGCTGGATCTCAGGATTACCTGCCGATCAGCAAGCAGATGCCACGGCGCGTGCAATTCGTGGCCTTGCCGATGAGGATCCTCAACTTGCTTCAACCAAAATAAGTGCGATTCCTGAAGGTAAAGAGCGTGATGAAGCTATCGAAAGTATTGCCCGCCGCTGGGGACAGGATGATCCTGCCGCTGCTGCTGATTGGGTGATGAAATCCGGTAGTGAAGAGGCGCAAACTGATGCCATTGGCCGTGTGGTTGCTTCTTGGGTAGGTCAAGATACTGAAGCTGCTTATGCATTTATTGATGAGCAGCCAGAGGGTGGAGTGCGCGACAAAGCAGCTTCATCATATGTCATGTCGAACCAACGTGGAGATGTGCAGCAGAACCTGAAGTTGGCGGAAACAATTGGAGATGAGCGCACACGCAGCTGGGCGATTGGTATGACTGCTGCTAGCTGGGCTCGCAAAGATAAAGAGGCTGCTACAGAGTATGTAGAAAGCACCGAGGCACTTAGTGACGAAGCCAGAACTCGCATCAAGCAAGTCACTGAGGCTGGTGGAGAAGGGTGGGGGCGCCGTGGTCGTGGTAGAAAGTAAGCCTGTGTGTGCTTTTACCTTTGATGCTTTTCAAGCGCGTGTCGTGAGACACGCGTTTTTTTAATGCATTTCTGAGGCTTCTTTCTCAATATCCTCAATGAGATCAAGCTCAGGGCGGAAATCGGCAGCGTGGTATGAGCTTCTTACAAGCGGGCCACTAGCCACGTGGCGGAAGCCTTTTTTCAGGGCGACCTGTTTGTATTCGTCAAATTTCTCGGGTTTGATGTAGTCGACCACTGGCAAGTGACGCGGGGTGGGGCGCAGGTATTGCCCGAGTGTGAGCACAGTGACATCGTGCTCTAACAAATCATCCATTGCCTTGAGAAGCTCATCTTCTTTTTCTCCAAGTCCGAGCATCAGTCCGCTTTTGGTTACGACTTTACCACCGGCGATTGCCTTGGCTTTTTTTAATACGCTGAGTGATCTTTCGTATTTGGCGCGACTACGCACAAGAGGCGTGAGGCGTTCGACGGTTTCTAGATTGTGGTTAAAGATATGAGGGCGCGCGGACATGCACATTTCGAGGGCAAAATCTTTATCGTTAAAATCGGGTGTCAGAACTTCGATGATAATGCCTTGGTTCACCCTGCGAACCTCCTCGATGACATTTTTGAAGTGTTCAGCTCCACCGTCGCGCAGATCATCGCGCGCCACGGCGGTGATTACTACATGACTTAGATCCATACGTTTGGTTGCCTCGGCGACGCGTTGTGGCTCGTCGGCCTCTAGGGCATCGGGCCGCGCTGTTTTGACTGCACAGAAGCCGCAGGCACGGGTGCATTTTTCCCCTGCAATCATGAATGTTGCTGTGCCATGACTCCAGCATTCCCAGCGATTTGGGCACTGAGCTTCCTCGCAGACGGTCACCAGGTTAAGATCTGACACCATGGATTTGGTTGACCAGAATTTAGGATCGTTTGGAAGACGTACTTTAATCCAGTCTGGCTTCCGCTCTGTGTGCAGGGCAGGATCCATTTTCATCCGTGGGCCATGGCAATTCATGCATGTCTTTTAATCCTGAAGAACCAATTTTCAAGTGCCAAGTTGATGAGTTTGAGTGTGTAAAACTCAAATGAGTTCCAGAAGCTTCTTTCGCTTCTTGACCCTGTCCATCACGGTAAGACATGATCCCCATCATAAGGTAAGCGCCCTCGGTGTTGGCAGCTACCTCAATTAATTTCCCATGAAACTGTATACATCCATTCAATTCTCCATTTCCGTGCTGCTCACGTTTTTTCTTACTGGGTTCCTAACAGCAGATACAGCCACCCTTTCATTACATGGTGCATGGCGTTTCCAGCTTGATGCGGGAAAAGTTGGTGTGAAAGAGCAGTGGTATGGGCGCAAGCTGAATGACTCGATTCAACTTCCCGGCACGACTGATGAGAATAAGAAAGGTATACAAAGAGATGAGAGGCCGACAGATCGGCTTGCGAGACCATGGTATTGGAAAGGTGCGGCTTGGTATCAGCGAGAGGTTACCATTCCGGCGGCGTGGAAAGGTAAACGCATCACACTACATCTGGAGCGGACAAAAAATACCCGCGTATGGGTGGGTGATCATTTCTGCGGCTGGGATGATACCTTGAGTGCTCCTCAGGTTTATGATGTCACTACCTCGATGAAGCCTGGAAAACATACGATCACCCTGCTCATCGATAATTCTAAACTTCCACCCGTCGGCCCATCTCACGCCGTTGATGAGAGGACCCAAACGAATTGGAATGGCGTGGTTGGTGATTTGGAGTTGCGTGCCACTGATCCAGTATGGATTAAGGATGTGCAAATCTATCCCGACGTTGCGGCGAAGAAAGCGCGCGTTAAATTGGTGATTGGAAACATTACGGGAAAGCCGGCCAGCGGGCGTCTCGACGCGAGTTGCGAGAGCTACAACACGAAAAAGCGATTGTTATACAAGGTGCAAAGCACAGATGTGAATGCTGCCGAGAATGAAACGATCACCGAGCTGATCTATGATTATCACGGCAACGTACCGCTGTGGGATGAGTTCACTCCGACGATGCTGAGCATGAAGCTGAAGCTTACGACCAAGGCTGGAGACGAGTCCTATACTGATCAGGCTACGGTAAACTTCGGTATGCGTGACTTTACGGCGGATCGGAATCAGCTTTTGGTTAATGGGATGCCGACTTTTCTTAGAGGCCGACTCGACTGCGCGAATTATCCGCTCACTGGCTACGCCCCTATGGATAAATCTGAGTGGTTGCGCATTCTCAGTATTATGAAGGACTGGGGTCTCAACCACGTTCGGTTTCACTCTTGGTGCCCACCGCGTGCTGCCTTTGAGGCTGCTGATGAGTTGGGTGTTTATTTGCAGCCAGAATTCCCTAACAAACGTAGTGGTTTTAAGGCTGCGGAGAATAAGGATGCAGCATTCCACAACATCGACCGACTTGACGTCGAGACCACCGAGTCCAATGTGGGGCTCTATGATTATGCCAAACGTGAGGCCGAGCTGATTTTCCAAAATTTTGGTAATCATCCATCGTTTGTGATGTTTACGCTAGGGAATGAACTCGGACGCAATCAGGGCATGTTCGATCTGGTTGAGTATTTTAAGAAAATCGAACCTCGCATGCTGCATGCTCAGGGAGCTAACAATATGCATTGGAAGCCATCGCTTGCCCAAGGTGATGAGTTCTGGGTGACGGGTAAGGTCGAGAAGGACGCCAAACCGCTGCGCGGATCATTCTCACTCTATGATTTTCCCAAAGCTCCTATCGAGGGATACCCGCCTTCGACATTAGATGATTTTAGTGAATCTATCCGTGGCGTCTCGGTGCCACTGGTCGGTCATGAAACCGGGCAGTTTCAGGTAGCCCCTGACTTCCGTGATATCGCAAAATTTACTGGTGTGCTTAAGGCCCGAAATTATGAAATCTTTCGAGATCGTTTAAATGATGCGGGCATGCTTGATCAGGCGCATGATTTTGTTCGTGCTTCAGGCGCGCTTTCCGCTATCTGCTACCGCGAGGATATCGAGTTGGCATTACGCACACCTGGTTTTGGTGGTTTTCAGTTGCTCGATATCATGGATTTTCCAGGCCAAGGTACTGCGCTCGTGGGTATGCTCAATGTCTTTATGGAGTCGAAGGGGATTATCGAACCCAAGAAGTGGCGACAGTTTTGTAGTGAGACCGTTCCTCTGCTGCGTATGAAAAAACACACATGGACGAGTGATGAGACGCTCACTGCGCGTGTTGAAATCGCGCATTATGGCGCCAAAGCTATGGAGGGCGCACGGGTCACTTGGAAACTTGCCGACAACCAAGGTAAGACGATAGCCGAGAATATCTTTGCTGCGCAAACTTTACCTCAGGGGGAGCTCACGGGAATTGATACTGTCGCTATTTCTCTGAATGGGGTTTCCGTTCCTCAGAAACTGACCCTCACCCTATCTATCGAGGATACTTCGTTCCGCAACGCATACCCGATCTGGGTTTATCCGCCGGAGATCAATACCGATGCTCCAGAGGGGGTGTTGATTACCAGCAGTTATACCTCGAAAAAAACCCAGGATTACCTAGCAAGTGGTGGTAAAGTTTTGCTTCTTCCAAAGCTTGATCAACTGCCCCTCACGGTTCCGGGCGGATTCCAAACAGAATTTTGGTCACCTATGTTTGCTCAGAGCGCTATCAAGCGAGGCATCAAACCTCCGCCAGGGACGCTTGGCATTTTGTGCGATCCTAAGCACCCGGCACTTGCTCATTTCCCTACCGAATTTCACACTAACTGGCAGTGGTGGCATCTGCTTAAAAACTCGCGCCCGATTATTTTCAGCGATACCCCAGACCACTACCGTCCAATCGTCCAGGTGATCGATAATTTTGTGACCAATCACAAGCTGGGGGTTCTTGCTGAAACTCGTGTTGGTAAGGGATCGATGCTCATATGCCCGATTGATTTGGCAAACCACTTAAACCAACCTGCGGTTCGGCAGTTTCAGCACAGCGTCCTTCAATACATGAGCTCTCCGCAATTTGCTCCCAAAACGGAGCTCGATTCAGCCTTGTTGAAAAAGCTTTTGCCGAAGTAGACTTGAGCGTAGCAAATCCAAAACAAAACAATATCATCTTATGACTATCATAACCTTTGTTCTTTTCTTCGCATTGGTAATTGGCTTTTCCTTATGGAAAAGTCGTGCCATCAAAGGAATCCAGCAAGACGAGTCTAGCTACTTCCTTGGAGGTCGGTCACTTACCTGGCCAATCATCGGCATCTCGATTGTCGCCGCGAATATCTCGTCGGAACAAATGGTCGGCATGGCTGGAGCGGGTGCTGCGGATCAGGGGTTAGCTGTTGCAGCTTGGCAGCTGATGGGCTCGGTCTTCATATCTATTATTGCCATCACCTTGTTACCTCGATTTTTACGCGCTGGTATCTACACCATGCCGGAGTTCCTCGAATATCGCTACAATCCGGCCACCCGTAGCGTGATGGCAATTGTAACCGTGCTGGTTTATGTTGGTGTCCTGCTAACAGCAGTTCTTTATACTGGTGCCACCGCTTTGAATGTTCTTGTGGACGTACCGATGGGAACTGGTGTGTGGATCATTGGGGCGCTGGGAGCTCTCTACGCTGCCACAGGTGGACTTAAGGCCATCGCGTATGCCGATTTGATTCAGGGGATCTCTCTGCTGGTCGGCGGAATGATCATTTTCTTTCTTGGTCTAAATGCCACCGGCGGCTGGGAGGAATTTTCCAGCCAGAATCCGGAGAAGCTCAAGCTGCTGCTATTCAAAGGGCATCCGGGCTATGAGCAACTGCCGTGGTACACCGTGTTCACCAGTATGTGGATCGTGATGATCTATTACTGCGGTCTGAACCAGTTCATCGTTCAGCGCAACCTCGCCGCCAAAACACTTAAGGATGGTCAGCTAGGCATGATTTTTGCCGGCGCGCTTTGGCTGCTGGTTCCTTTCGCCATTGTCATACCAGGTATTATGGCCGCTCAGCTCTTTCCCGGGCAACTCGCCGAGAAAACTGACGCAGCCTATCCCATTCTGATCAAGGAATTGGTTGGTCCAGGATTGAGGGGCTTCATTTTTGCGGCTGTTGCGGGAGCCATTGTTTCGACACTTGCTTCCCTACTGAACTCATCGGCGACGATTGCTACGATCGATGTTTACCAGCGTCTGATCAAACCTGAGACGTCCCAGAAAAAACTTGTTCAGTTAGGGCGTTGTTTGACGATTGTATTTGTAGTTATCGGCTGCTGTAGTGCGCCGTTACTCACCGATGGCGTATTTACCTTCATCCAGCAGTTTCAGGGATTCATCTGGCCAGGTGTGGTTGCCGCTTTCCTTGGTGCATTCCTCCTGCCTCGCGCTCCCGGGTTAGCCGGATTGACCGCACTGATCCTGGGGCCAATTGCTTACTCGTTTTTCCAAGTGGCTACCAAACAGGGGTTGTTTGAAAACGTGTTAGGTGAGCCGTGGTTTGAAATGCATTACCTCACTCAGGTGCTTGCTGCATTTGGGGTGGTGTTTACTACCATGATCATCATCACTCTTGTCGCTCCGCTGGCGGAGCCACGTAAGTTACCAGTTCGCAAAGACATTGCGCTTGAGACAGAACCTATTGTTAAGTGGGCAGCTTTTGCTGTGATCGCTGGAGTTGCTGTGCTGTTCGTCATCTTCCGCTAAACTATATTTATGTCAGTCACTGCCAAACTCGAGACTCTCGATATACCAACCTACGGCCTTGGTGCGCCGGAGAAAAACCCGCTATTTTTTGAGAAGCGTGTCTATCAAGGGTCCTGCGGGAAAGTCTATCCCGTGCCGTTTATTGATAAAGTTTATCAGGACACGCCGCCTCAGCCTGTGAGCTATCGGTCGGCTCGGTTGGAAAATGATTTTATTCGCCTTGTCATGCTGCCAGAGATTGGTGGGCGGATCTTTCTTGGTCAGGATAAGAAAAATGATGATTACGATTTTTTTTATCGGCAGGATGTCATCAAACCTGCACTCGTCGGGCTGGCTGGGCCATGGATTTCAGGTGGCGTAGAATTTAATTGGCCTCAACACCATCGGCCAGGCACCTATCTGCCGGCTGATGTTACGATCGAAGATGAGGGTGAAGGTGTTTTTACAGTATGGATGAGCGAGCACGATCCGCTTAACCGACTCAAGGGAATGCATGGTATTCGCCTGCGGCCTGGCTCGTCATTGATCGAGCTGCGCGGCCGGCTCTATAATCGTACGCCGCACGCACATACTTTTCTATGGTGGGCTAACGTAGCAGCCCGGGTGCATGAAAAATATCAAAGTTTTTTCCCTGCCGATGTCCACTACGTGGCTGACCACGCGGTGCGCGCGATGTCATCCTTTCCGATCGCGGAAAATGATTACTACGGTGTCGATTACGCTGCACGCCCTGGAACCAATGATCTGCGTCGCTACTCTAATATCCCAGTGCCTACTAGCTACATGGTTTGCCAGACGGCGGATCATTTTTTTGGTGGTTATGACGAAGATGCTGGTGGCGGTTTTATTCACGTAGCGAATCGGCACGTTGCACCCGGGAAAAAGCAATGGACATGGGGGGATGACGAGTTCGGCAGAGCGTGGGATCGTGAGCTGACCGACGAGAATGGCCCCTATGTCGAGCTTATGGCGGGTGTCTTCACCGACAACCAACCGGACTTCAGCTACCTTCATCCATATGAAACAAAAACTTTTTCGCAGTTCTGGTGGCCATATCAGAAGCTTGGTCCTGTTCAGCAGGCCACCAAGGATCTTGCGCTGCGGCTTGATGTCGCTGGGGATCGGCACATTGACTTAGGAGTGGCGGGATCTCGGTCGTTTAAACGACTGCGGCTTTTGTTACAGCACGGGAACCAAAATATTTTTGAGAGCGAAATCAGTGTTGCGCCCGATGAAGTCTGGCAATGTGGTGAGGATCTGCATTTTCAAGGTGAGAACGCTGCTGAGCTTTTTTGCCAAATTGTTGATCTTGAAACGGACAATGTAATGCTCGAACACAGACCACCTGAGCCGACCAAGCTCACCCGGGATCGTGAGCAGGCCACTGAGCCGCCGATGCCTGAGGAGATTGACTCTAATGATGAGCTCTACTTCACGGGCGAGCACCTCGCCCAATACCGTCACCCGACGCGTGGTCCAGAGCTGTATTGGCAGGAGGCCATCAAGCGAGACTCTAAGGACGCGCGCTGCCATCTAGCACTCGGAAAGCAGGAGCTCATGCGTGGCAAGCTATCAGCGGCAGAAGAGCACTTCCGCACGAGTATTTTACGTCTAACTTCACGCCATCCAAATCCCGAAACAGGGGAGGCCCACTATCATCTCGGGCTCACTCTCCGCTATCAGGACCACGGTGCAGAGGCCTATGGGTATTTCTACAAAGCCACATGGAACTATGCGTGGCGGGCAGTTTCTTTCCATGAACTAGCATGTCTCGATCTGAAAAATGGTGATCATGAAACCGCGCTCGAGCACCTTAACCAATCGCTGGAAACTAACGCCACAAGTAATAAGACCATTGTCGTAAAGGCACTGGCGCTACACTCGCTCGATCGTAGCGAGGAGGCGCTGGTTATACTCAATGACCTTCTCGCAGCTGACCCGCTCGACCATGGGGCGATTGTCATCAAGGTGTTTATCGAAAGTGGCGAACTGCAACTTCCTGCGAGCTCGCGCAACGATGCGCAAACTGCACTCGATCTTGCGTTTGATCTTGCCGACTGTGGGCATACTGCTGAAGCTATCAGGCTGTTGCGGGCGCATCTCGCAAATGACACAGAACCTGTGGAGGTGCCCAACCCGCTGGAGCGCACTCCGATGGTTCATTATGCTTTAGCGTGGCTAGAGTATCGACAAGGCGACGAGTCAGCCAGCTCGCTTCATGAGGCGCGGGCGTGCTCACCTGACTTTCTTTTTCCATCTAGAATTCATGAATGCTGCGCTCTCGAATGGGCGGTGCAACAACCGGGGAACGACCGTAATGCTGGCTATGCCTTGGGTAATTACTACTACGATAAAAAACGTCATGAGCACGCGATTCATGTTTGGGAGGTGGCGGCCAAAGCTGCATCTGATCTTGCCACAATCCATCGTAACTTGGGTATCGCCTATTGGAACTCCCGTGGTGACGGCGAGGCGGCGCGTCAAAGTTATGAGCGCGCCCTGAGCATGGACGAGAGTGACTCTCGGCTGATTGCCGAGTATGTGCAACTTCGCGGTAAGCTTGGAGATTCTGCTGCGGAGCGCCTTCAATTCCTCGAAGAGCACCAAGACTTGGTTCTCGAGCGCGACGATGCAACTGTAGAATTGGCAACACTATACAATCAAACGGGTCAGCCAGAAAAAGCTCGTGAGCTGCTGACTTCAAGGAGTTTCCACCCGTGGGAAGGCGGTGAAGGTAAGGTGCTGCGCCAATACACCGAGGCTCACCTTCAACTCGGACGATTGGCACTTGATCAGCTGGCTGCAAAAGAAGCACTCGATCACTTTGAATTGGCAATTCAAACCCCAGATAATTTAGGAGAAAAATACCATCCGCTTCAAGCCAAGGCCGACGTGACATACTGGCAGGCAATGGCAATGAAAACACTTGGTCACGATGACGAAGCGCAGCGGAGGTTTGAATTGGCAGCCAGTGAATCCGGCGACTTCCAGTCTATGGCTGTTACGGAGTTTTCCGAGCTTACCTACTATAAGGCGTTATCTTTACACCAGCTGGGTCGGGCTGATGAGGCTCGTAACGTGCTTGAAGCGATGCATGCATATGCAACTGAGGAGCAATCTGTTCCTGCTACTATTGACTACTTTGCGACGTCGCTGCCAAACTTACTCGTCTTCGAGGAAGATCTTGATATTGAAAAACAAAAGATGTTAGATGGGCTTATCAAGCTTGCTGAGCAGGGGCTGCGACAAATCTGACGTGTGATGAAGCCGTTTAAAAGTTGTGTTTGATGGCTACGGGCAATGCAGCATGAACTCTGCATCCTGAAGTGTTCTGCCATTGACGAGTATGCCAATTTTATGAACTCCGCTGTAGTGCCTGCGTGTGGTGATTTTTTTGAACGCGTGTGCCTTTTTGATGGTGACCGATTGTTTTGGGCGGAGTCGTAGGTTTTTCCATTTGAAGACCTTGGTGTTGGTTTTTCCATTTGCGCGTATGTAGTGCACTGAGTAGTCGATCACCACATGCTGTTTGGCATTTGTTTCAGAGATGATCTCGGCAGTGATCTCTAATGAATCACCAAGCATTAGATTGGCCTGGGAAAGTTGTGGGCCGATGACATTAAGTCTCGGCTTTGAGGTAAATCCGAGTAGCGGGAACACACCGGGGTATCCTTCCTTTACCAGCGTGCGTGTGGCGTGCCGGATGATCCAATCTCGGCACGATACATTATCGATTTTCCAGCGGTGGCAGGTGGTAATGACTACATCAGGATGATCTTTTGAAATATCGTTTAGGTTGTTAGCGACTGATTTTCTAACGTAATCGGATGGATCATCTTTCAGGTTTCCTAACAAATCTATCACTGGTGTGGGGTCTTGAATATATGCAGAGAGATGTTTTCCCCAAGGTAACCGCGGGCGGCATCCTTCCGATGCTAGTCTGCGAACATGCTCGTTGCGATCCATGCACCAGATTTGGAGCTGCAAGTAGGTTTCTTCCTGGTGTGTTACAATAAAAGGCCGAATAGCAAACTCTGCCGTGAATAAGGGGGTGAGATATCGTAATAATGGAAGTGCTATTGCTGGGTGATTAAGTCCGTATTCTGCGACATAATCTATGAGTGGCCATGCGGCAAATAGCATCAATGCATCGTCGCCGTCATGCTGTATCCAGTGCTCCCTGACCTTTCCTAGGATATCAGCTGTTTGAGGAAATGATTCTGGCAAATGCCTAGCCATCACGGCAATCATGTGTCGCACTCTGTCTTTTAGCTCTAGCGTATGTAGAGCTGACATTGCGTCGCGATAAAATAATTCTTCTGGAAAATTGGCGCCAGAAGCGAGCAATACCTTGCTGATTCGTTGTACGGCGGATTCGCCGATGCCATCCTTCATGAGTATGCTCCGTGCCATTTTCTACTTAGGGATCATGGCAAAGCATTTTCAACTTCAGAGCAAGGTGATTTTGTTATGAATCATTTTTACTAACTTAGATTGGTGATCCACGCACAGCCATAAGGTGGTAATTTAAGATGGGTGTCATGGTTGCTGTATGACTTATCACTGAGTAAATCGCTCCAGCGCTCTGTCGTTATGAGATTGAGTTCAACAAGCGGAATCTGTTGGGGTGTATCAGAAATATTATGGATGGCAAAAATAGACTGTGAGCGGTCTAGGCTTTCGCGCCAGAATGCAAATATATGATCACCAAAATGGAGTGTGTATTGAGTTGCATTTGGGTGGAAGGCAGCCTGTCTTTTGCGGATGCTGATAATGCGACGTAATTCATCAAATAGTTTCCGGTGATGTAGATCATCATCATTAAGTATTTCTTCAAGGTGTGGGTGATCCCACTTATAGCGATTGATGGTGCGCGCCTGTCCTGATTCAGCCATGCCCTGCAGATCGTTTTCAGTTCCTAAAAGACTGTGGATGTAAAATGCTGGTAGACCCTCGAGTGCGAGCATGATTGTGTGGGCTGTAATGAAGCGATTCAGCTGCCACTGGTCTTTTCCATTATCAATGGTGCCCGCCATGGCACTGTAGAGTGAGATGTTGGCCTCGTATGGTTTGAGGCTGCCGTCGGGCATTCGGCGCATCGATATTTCACCGCCAAAATCACGAATAGTCGAGAGTAGGCTGTCATGCTCTTTTTTTGATAGCAGCCCTTCGGCTGGACGCAGACCTATACCGTCGTGGGAGGCTATAAAATTGAGGTAAGCGCGGCCCCTACGAGCTGGGGGCATTGACATCATCCATTTTTTGAGGTGCTGGCAGTTACCGCTAAGCATTGTATGAAGCAGCAGGGGAGGGAGTGAGAAATTGTAAATTAAATGAGCTTCATTGCCATTGCCAAAATATGATAGGTTTTCTTTATTGGGAACATTAGTCTCAGTGATGATAATTGCTGCAGGCTCTAACTGCTCAATGATTAGGCGAAGTAAGCGAATGAGCTCATGGGTTTCCGGTCTATGAACGCAATTGGTTCCATCCTCTTTCCATAGAAATGCAACGGCATCGAGCCGGAAGATGTGAATGCCTTTATCGAGGTATAGCTGGATGATGCTTATAATTTCGAGGAGTACATCTGGGTTTGCAAAATTGAGATCGACTTGGTCTTCGCCAAATGTGCACCAGACTTCTTTTTCGCCGTTGCTGGTTTGTACGGTGGTAAGCAGTGGTGTGCTTCGGGGTCTAACAACCTTTTTGAGATCCTTGAAATTTGACCCCTCTACAAAATAATCTTTTCCTGGTGAGGTGTTGGATAAGAAATTTTTAAACCAAGCTGATTCACGTGAGCAAT
>DPWT01000154.1 GCA_003527555.1 Verrucomicrobiales bacterium
CGTGAAAGGATCCCCCAACGAACCAAGTTGTCATGTAGCGGCGCAGGGTAAAGAGCAGCAATAGCGAAGAAATAGCAAACGTAAGGCACTGTGCGGGGACAGAGTCAATCATCCCGATCCACATTCCCATGGCCACTACCCAAGCACCTATACCAAAGAATATGATTATTACACCAGGAGCTACAAATTCCAAAAGGATCATCGCAAGTCCTGCAATAAACCAGAGCATTTTTATATCGAGTTCCATGGGCAAAATGAGTTGAGCTTTTTGTTATGCTCCAACATTCATGGATCTAGTAGCGTTCCGCTATTATAATTCTGTATTATGTTTATAACGATACAAACTAGTCACTTAAAATATGTATCCAGGTGACAGTAAACGGGAGCACAACAGCAAAGGAAACGAATTTGCGATGTAGCTGTGATCTGGTGCCATGCACCCGCCGGAATAAGTATTGCGTCATTAGGCCCAACGACTCTCTCCAAGCCATCAACCTCAATGATCGCCTCGCCCTCGAGCATGAAATAGATTTCCTCACTTAGTTTATGATAGTGCCGTTGGGTTTCAGCTCCGGCGGGTAGGCTCGCTTCAGCGAGACTTTGATTTTCGACAGGTGCATTGGTCGCATCGATAATACTGCGAATCTTCGATCCGTCTGCAGTTGTAAAAGGTACTTGTTCAGCTAGCTGGTTGACGATCATGGGTTCATGTTACAGACTTATGCAATGGAAACAATCGCTGTTACATGCCCATCCTGTTTTGAATTGTTTGATGTGGCATTACCTCCTGCTCAGGAATGTCCCTGCGAGGTGGATTACGATTGTGAAGTCTGCTGCAGGCCCATGGTTATTGCTTTCTATGATGGCACGGCGGATGCAAAAAGCCTTGATGATTAATGCCACAACGAAGCCATATAGCAGACCGAGATCCCTGCCCATTATTACCAACTGCAGACGTAGTCATTAGGCCACATGACATTTCTGATGTCAGAAAACGTGGCGGTCCCCATGCCTACCTTACCGCGCTCACCTGCGCGCAGTCGCTCTGGCTTCAAGCGCTTCCCGCGCAGGCACTACTCCAATTAAACCATGCTATGTCACATGATTTTGGAGAGAAAAACTTACCCTGGCCAATGCCTTATCAGGCATTGGCATGGATCATGGAACGCCGACACGAGGAGGGTTTTCTAGGCAATCCCGTCCGGCATTTTCAACATCTGGCGTCGAGAATGAGCGGCCCTAACAAAGATCTACGTGTTGCTCGCGCATGGGTATGTTTTCACCTCGCGGAGCGTGTGCTTCCAAGTGAGAAGTTCCCGCGAGACCAACGCCAAATAGAAAAAGAAGAACTACAAATCCCGGAAGTCAACACGCTATTCCAGGAACTCATGAAACTCGTCTCCACAGATGAGATCGAATCGATCAAAAAGCTGATAGGAGAAATTCGCTAGCAACTACCGTGCTAGTTTTTCGAATGCTAGCTCATCTAGGATTATGACACCTAGCGACTCCGCCTTGGTGCGCTTTGATCCTGCTTTTTCTCCAGCGAGCAGGTAGTCGGTTTTTGCCGACACCGATCCTGAAACTTTTCCACCAGCCGCCTCGATGATTTTCTTAAACTCTGGGCGTGGCTTGGACAGCGTGCCTGTAATCACGAAAGTTTTGCCGGCAATATCAGAGTCGGATTTCTGAGCAGTAGATTTCTCTGGATCATAATTTTCGGATTGTGGATCGATACCGTGCGAGGCAAGTTTTTCTAGTACATGTTTGCCGGCTTCACTGTTAAAAAACGTGATGATATGCTGGGCTGCCACAGGGCCTAGCTCTGACTCTATTTGATACTTCGCCAACCGTGGATGATTCTCTTTTTTTCTTTTGGAAACAGAAAGCCCATCAAAGCCAGGAAGCTCAGCAAGATCACGCAGAATCTCAGATTCAGCTACCTCGGAGAGATTCTTGTGTAAGCGTGCAATCTCCCGCGCTGCCGATTCACCAATCTGTGAGATCCCCATAGCATAGATCCATTTTCCAAGTGGGGTTTGACGCGATTTATCCAATGAGTCTGTGATCAGCTTCGCTTTTTTCTCACCGAGACGACGCGGCTTACTTTCCTTGCCTTCTAGCTGAGCAGGATCTAACAAAAGCTCAGCGAGAGAGTCCGCTTGCAACTCAAATAAATCTAGTGTTGTTCTAATAATGCTATTTTCAACTAACTTCTCTGCTACAGCAGTGCCTAGCCCATCGATATCGAGCGCTTTACGAGACGCGAAGTGCTTCACTCGTGTAACAGCTTGGGCAGGACAAGCGAAATTCGTGCATCGCCACGCTACGAATCCCTCCTGCTGTTCAATGGGACCTAAGCATGAGGGACATACGCCACTGACAAAATTGTAGAGATTGAATGGCTCGCTAGTTGAGCTTCGTTTTTCTGCAATCACCTTAACCACTGCAGGAATAATTTCCCCAGCTTTTTCAACGATAACGGTATCACCAATACGCACATCTTTACGGTCGATTTCATCCTGATTGTGCAGTGTGGCACGCGAGACGGTCGTTCCGGAGACAAACACTGGCTCCAGTTCCGCAACAGGTGTCAACACACCCGTCCTTCCTACTTGAATCGTGATATCCTTGAGCTGGGTTTCCTTTTGCTCAGGCAAAAATTTGAATGCGCATGCCCACTTTGGATGCTTGGAGGTAGCACCCAGCACGTTATGCAGGACAAGATCATCCACCTTGATGACTGCACCATCAGTAGCGTAGGCAAAACCGTGACGATCTCGGTTAAGCTTTCTGACGCATTCTAACAAATCTTCTGCATTGGTCGCTTTGTGGAACCACGCACTGCATCTCAGATTGTATTCGCGAAGTGTATGCTGGAACTCACTGACATTGGTGTAAGGAGCCTTTTCAACAAATCCATAGGAGTGGAAAATACAATCGAGCGGACGAGCAGCCACAAGCTTGGGATCAAGCTGTTTGAGAGTGCCTGCCGTCGCATTACGCGGATTAACGAACGCAGTTTCACCAGCCTCATCACGCCGATCGTTGAGTTTAGCAAAATCATCGTTGGGCATGAACACTTCACCGCGAACTTCGAAAGTTTCTGGCGATCCTGTGGGAAGCTTCAGGGGGATCGACTTAATAGTCTTCACATTCTGTGTGATGTCGTCACCGGTAGCGCCATCACCACGGGTCGCTGCGTAGTCCAGTAAACCATCCCTATATACCACGGAGACAGCCACACCATCGATCTTAGGTTCAATGGTGACAGCTACATTTTTTTGTCCGAGATTTTTTTCTAATCGTGCATACCAGTCCTTAAGATTATCGGCGGATGTCGCAGATGGGTCGGCGATTCTCTCCAGCTCCTCGGGCTTAAGTTCATGAATATCCTCAATCGAGAGCATCGGAACAAGATGAGCTATCTGATCAAAATGCTCCAGCGGCGCACCACCAACGCGTTGAGTCGGTGAGTCAGATCGCGCAAGTTCTGGGCTTTTCTTTTCAAGCCTCTTGAGTTCGTTCATCAACGCATCATATTCCGCATCCGTTATCTCTGGCTCAGCCTCCTGGTAGTATAGCTGATTGTGCCGTTCCAGCTCTGCACTAAGTTCAGCAATGCGCTTCTCAGGATCAGGCTGCTGAGAAGATGCATATGAAAAGAGATCGTCGGTCATGTCTGCTAATCGAGAAACTTTCCAGGATTCAGGATACCTTTCGGATCGAGGGCCTGCTTGATCATGTGGTGCGTATCCATGGAAACGTCACCCAGCGCTTGGCGGATCCATGGCTTTTTGGCAAGGCCAATGCCGTGCTCGCCTGAGATGACGCCGCCGTTATCGATCACCCAAGTGAACAACCTGTCCAGTGTGGCGTCGGCTTTTTGTTTGATTTCAGGATCAGCATAGTTATCCACCATAATGTTAGTGTGAATGTTGCCGTCGCCGGCATGCCCGAAACATGCGACTGGGATGTCGGTTTCCTTTTGCAGCTGAGCTGCAAAGTTGACCAGATCAACCAGCTTGGAGCGAGGCACGACGATATCTTCATTAAGTTTGGTCAGGCCAGTGTGCTTAAGCGAATATGAAAAATCACGACGTAGTTGCCATATTTTTTCACAGGACGGCTCATCGGGGGCTTCATCAATACGCAATGCCTCATGCTCATATAGAAAATCACGCAGCGCAGGCAACTCGCGTGCGACGGTCTCTATTTTACCATCGATTTCAATCATCAGGTAGGCGTCGCCGGGAGGTAACGTATCGGCTCCCAAGTAATCCCGCGCGGCGGCCATGGTAAATCCATCGGTTATTTCCAGAGCAGAGGGAAGTGTTCCAGAGTCGAGGATCGCCTGCACAGCGGCAGCAGCAGTCGTAAAATCCGGAAATGACGCCCCAAGCATCGCACGTGTTTCCGGGTGGGGTATCAGTCGCACCGTAATCTCAGTGACTATACCCAGCATACCTTCCGAGCCAATCATCAGGGAGGTGAGGTCAAAACCTGTCGAGTTTTTATGACAACGCCCGCCTGTGCGGAGGATTTCACCAGATGGAAGCACAATCTCTAAACCCAATACATACTGTTTGGTTACACCATATTTCAGGCAGCGTGGTCCACCCGCGTTGGTAGCTATGTTACCGCCAATTGAACATTCCTTCAGCGATGCTGGATCAGGCGGATAATACCAGCCATGTTTTCTAACAGCATCTTGCAATTCGCCAGTAATGACTGCTGGCTGCGTGACCGCTACGCCGTCTGATGGACTGATTTCAAGGATACGATTCATCCTGACCATGGAGATCATGATCCCCCCGTTCACTGGCACACAGCCGCCTACGTGCCCGGTGCCAGATGCACGTGTATATATTGGGATATTTTTTCCTGAAGCATAACTCACCACCTTGACAACATCTTCGGTGCTTTCGGGGAAAACAACAAAGTCTGCATACGCCGATGCATGCCACTTATCAGAGGCGTGTTCAGTGAGAACATCTTGAGAGGATGAAATCTGGTCAGTGCGGAGTATTTCAGAGAGTTTATTCATGCCTGACGTATTTGTTGAATGGCTTCGGCCATATTTGCTGCCTTAAATGTGGATGACCCAGCAACAAGCACATTGGCACCCGCCGCAGCAGCTGTAGGCGCAGTGTCAGCATCAATTCCGCCATCCACTTGGATATGGTAGGCCAACCTATGTTTGTCACGGTAACAGGCAGCACCCTCCACTTTAGTCATCGTCTCATGCATAAATGATTGACCGCCAAAACCCGGAATAACTGTCATCACCAAAAGCATATCGATCTGATCAAGGAACGGCAAAGCTTTTTCAAGTGGTGTTGCAGGGTTTATAGCCAGTCCCGCCATGCAGCCAGCATGACGTATACGACCTAGTGTTGCTGCCAAATCATGATCCGATTCGAGATGCACAGTAATCATATCAGCCCCTGCCTCAAAAAATCGTGGCAGGTAGTGGTCAGGTCTAGCAATCATGAGATGCACATCAAGAAATACATCATTAGTCTCATGAATCGCTTGGATAATAGCAGGACCAAAGGAAATGTTATCCACAAAATTTCCGTCCATCACATCAAGGTGTAACCAATCACCACCAGCGCGAATAGCGCGTGTAGTCTCCTCCTTAATTATGCCAAAGTCGGCGGCGAGCAACGATGGGGCGATGATTCTGTCAGTGTGGTGCCATTGCTTCATGACGATAGTTTGTAGTATTCGGTTTGAAGTTTGAAGTTTTATTGTCAGATTACTCGAGTGAGTGATGATATGCTAAGAGATTTTGAGCCAGACACGTTTTTTATGCAGCAGGCACTGCGTGAGGCACGTAAGGCATATGACGCCTCAGAGGTGCCCGTGGGAGCCGTGGTTGTGCGTGGAGACAAAATCATCGCACGCGCATGGAATCAGGTAGAAACGCTTAAAGATGCTACGGCGCACGCCGAGATGCTTGCACTCACAGCAGCACAAAATGCCCTCGGAGACTGGAGACTAGACGGCTGCACTCTCTATGTGACAAAAGAACCATGTCCAATGTGCGCTGGTGCCATCATACATTGCCGGCCTGACAAAGTGGTTTTCGGCTGTCCCGATCCGAAGGGAGGGGCTGCTGGAGGCTGGATTAACCTATTAGAATCTAACCCACCACTCAATCATCGCTGCGATATCGTCGCGGGTGTCATGCAGGAGGAATGCTTGGGGATACTGCAAAGCTTCTTTCGTGAAGCTCGCGAGCGTAAAAAAACAGAGCAGTCTGAACAAAAAAAAGACTAGTTTCCAAACAGTTGGGTCCAGTGACGGTTGTGTTGGCCTAAGCCGATGCGTTTGTGACCTGGTTTGAACATGTTCCGATGATGTCCCGGTGAGAAAAACCACCCCCGGTTAGCGGCGAAAGGATCAGTGGACCCCATGTAAATATTTTCGCCAGAGGCGGTGGTGCCGAAGTTTTTTGCACGGTCCCACGGTGTCTTTTTCCCCTTCACTGGTGAGTTGTGTGCAAAGAAATTGTGCGTCTCCATGTCCTTTGAGTGGTCACGAGCAGCAGCACAGAGATTGGGATCGATTTCCAATGCGTTATACCCCGCGAGCAGGCGCATGATGTTTACATCCTCCACTCCCTTACGCTCGGGTTCGGGAACCTTGGATTTTTCCGCTGTCTTACGGTTTTTTTCCATGATACGCAGACCTTTTCGATCGAGCCCTGACAATTGGCGGATGAAATCTTCTTCGGCCTTTGTGACTGGAGAGAGTGATGTGCTGTCGCTCGGGATGATGGCTGCTTTAATAAGTGCATCTCTCAACCCAGCGTATGCAATTAGTGAGCGCCGTTCTTTTTTCAGTGTTTCATTCGCGGTAGACAATACCAACTCAGTGTTGGGGATGAGCAATTTCCTAAGTTCACTGAGTATCGTTATGCCTCGTTTTTTGAGGACATCTTTCATAGGTCGGTCCGCCAATGATTTCATGGACTCGAGTTCTTTACGTAAATCGCGTATATGCGTCTTATTTTCCCTGGTATCATTACCTGCATTTCTCGCATGGCGCTTAAAATTGGAAATATAATTCCCTGTCAGCTTGGGCCACACGCGATTGACACGTATGTAGAGAGCCTTGCTCTCCTTGATGGGCAGATCATCTACCAAGTCATAGACTTCTGATAGGTTTCCGCCATGATCGATTCCGGATTTAACGGCGGCCAGAATTTCATCGCCTGGGGATGAAGCACCAATCGCAGTTGGCTTGCTAAAAGACATTAGCATAAACAGAAAAACAGAAATTCGCATCATATTTGTATTGCAAAAAGCGATGCCAAATTAATGCTTTTGTTAAATAAAGCAAGGGAACCGTTTGAGCACCTCCCTCACTAAAAATTATCAGGGTAGCTTTTTCCTAATTAGCGGCAAATGCTCACGCTACCATAACGATTCCCGTAACGGATAGTACTACGGCCGTGGCGATAGCTGCTATAGTAGCTGATACCGCGATAGCTATTACAACGACTTTTATATAAACTCCTTGAGTAACTTCTGCAGCAGTGACTGACAGGCAGCCTGTAATAGCGGTAAATTGGACGGTGACGGCAATCATATCCTGTGACTACTCGTCGGGTATAGATTGAGCATCCGCATGAGGTGTAACCACTGACGTATGTCTTGCTATAACCTACGTGACAGGGCCTAGCTTCTGCTTTTTCTGGAAGAGCTATTAATCCTAATGCAATGGCGACAAGTGTAGTTAGTAATGTTTTCATGATTATATATTCTGGTTGCTTGTGGTGTTCGCATACTTGGACTAGCTAATTATCGAATATATTCAGAAAATTTTTACTCATTCATCAAGAGAAGGACTTTTCCGTTGCGCTTACTTTCCTGCGCGCGGGTCAGCGCTGCTTTAATATCTGTTAAATCATAGGTAGAATCGACAGGTTGTGCGAGTTGCCCTTGGGTCATCCATCGCGCAAGTTGAAGATATGCAGATTCCATGAGCGCCTGACTATTTTGTTTAAGCCACTCAGTCATCCAGAAACCATGGAGGCGGACACCTTTGAAAATAAGAAACTTGTTAGGAACTTTTAGGCTCCTACGGCTCATCGCACCGTAGGTCACGTGAAGTCCATTGTTATCAAGCGCATCCATCAGGCGCAAAGCGCTGTCACCACCAACAGCATTGAATGCTAACGACGGTTTTTTATCACGAATCAGCTCAATTGATTCTTGATTATCTAACAGGTTTATACTACCTCCAAGCTCATTTAAATCGCTGATAAGCTCCTCACGTCTAACAAGGTTAATTGTTTTTATTCCCAACAAGTTTGCTATTTGTATTACGCAGCAGCCTACCCCAGAGTTTGCCCCGTTCTGGATCACCCATGCACCTTTTTCCAATTCCATCAGCTGCGTAAGCATGCACCACGCGGTGAGTGGGTTAACCTTGAGCATCGCTGCCTGCTGTGGAGGAGTCTCAGCGGGTATTTGTAGTAAACTCGAGGATGGCGCTACAACTTCTTCTGCCCAAGTGCCTACCTGCTTGGTGAAGATTACTCGGCTACCTACATCAAATTCGGAAGCACGGCTTTCTATGATTTTGCCAAATCCCTCGATGCCTGCTGTAGCTGGCAGACTGGGCCGAATACCATACACCCCCTGAATCAAATTGATATCAGCCGGGTTTATAGGCGCTGCGATCATCTTAACACGCACCTCCCCTTCGACTAATAATTGGTTGTGGGATTGTGTAAGCTCAATAACTCCCTCCGGGTGGCCGAAGGCTGAGAGTATTGCGGATGTAGACATAAAAATAATTTAGGGGTAAAGACCACGCGCCGTTTTGGCGATAGCCACTTCTTTAATTCCTAGGGCAAGGGCAGCAACACGGTGTGATGATTTTTCCCGCTTTGCAAAATGTGTGACTTTCTCGAATGCAGT
>DPWT01000137.1 GCA_003527555.1 Verrucomicrobiales bacterium
TATATCGATACCCATATAGCCTCAGTCCGGGAGATTTGTTATCAACGCAATGGTATTTATCTGCGCTTTAGCCATTGTGACTATCATAAAGGAACAGCTATGCAGGAAGTGGCTCGGCAGCTTGGGATCGGGTCAGAGAAGATTTTTGCCATTGGAGACAGCCATAACGACACTGATATGTTGAATAAGGATATAGCTCAATCAATAGCGTGCCCAGGAAACGCGTGTGATGAGGTCAAAGCCCATATCATCAATCAGGGCGGTTATCTTGCTGAGTCTCATGTCAGCGCTGGTGCAGTTGAAGCTATGAATGCCCTCTTTGATATGGGGGGAGATAGTAAAAATATTTAGGCAGCAAATACCGGCGGCGGGAATCGAACCCGCACTCCCGAAGGAACATGATTTTGAATCACGCGCGTCTACCAATTCCGCCACACCGGCATGTTGTTTGAGGCTGTTGAAAACTCAAATGAGTTCCAACTCTGGAGACGGCGTGAATTTGCTCTCTGGAGAAAAAATGTCAAGCTCTCGTCACCACATAGACATCTCATCTATGTAAACGCTTTTCATTTTCAACGTGTGACTCTCGCAGATAATCAATGGCTCTTATTCTGGAGTGCATGATTTTGGTCCTTCATATGCTACCGCAGCTATGTTATTTGCAATGTATCCATTCACATTAGTTGGGTACAACCGGAGATTAGGGAGTTGTAATACGCAAGATGTTTACAATCTTCGCTATCATAATATTTTATAAGGAAGAAATTTAGTCGGTTTCTGTGATATATGGGTAAAGGGGTTTTTTCCTATGGTGTCATAAGAGGGGGCTCTAGGCAGCTGATAGATAATCCAATGATTTTAGCTGTTACATGTGCTAAATTTAGTATCTTTTTAAGTGCACGCTGTATAATAACGCAACTTATTTGCAATAACACTTGCCCTGATCTGCAAATGCAACTAAGTTGCGTTTGATGTTTAGTTTCACGGTTTATAAGCAATCAGTCTCAGCCCTTTTGGGTGTTAGCTGTTGGTTGTTTGAAGGTAGGTGTGCACAGAGCGTGCCTATCGCAACGGAACTGAGGAGTAACGGCCGCTGTGTAAGCTTTCCAATGTTTTTGGAGGGAGTCTGAAGAGCTCAAGGAATCGAGAAAATCATTCTGATTACCCCAATGAATATTCTACCTCAGTCAGGAAAATCACTCTTGCCTTCTTTAGTCAAAGTCCGCCCAATGCTTTTGCTTACGGGTTTTCTTGGCGCTGGTAAAACGACGTTTTTACGGGATATGCTGGCTCATCTTGCGACCAGAGAGTATCGCGCTGATGTCATTCTTAATGATCGGGAAAATGCCTTTATCGACAAAGAGACGTTAAAAGGTAATGCCGCCGATATTTCTGCACTAACAGCTTCCTGTGTTTGTTGTGATGGATACGAAGATCTTGTAACGATGATTCTCAAGGCATCTGAAAGCCAGCATGATATACTTGTGATAGAGCTCAATGGCACAGCAGATCCCATTCCTCTACAAGAGTCTTTCACGCTATTAGAATCCAAATTTTTTTTACGTCCTCGTTGGCAGATTTGTGTGATTGATGCTCGCTACTTTAGAAAACGCCGTCGCTTTAATGATCTGGAAAGCCTTCAACTTGAAACGGCCAGTCATTATTTTATATCTCATAGCTCCAACCTAACAGAAAAAGAGGGGGCTGAGCTTGAAGGTGCTATAAAAACAATTAACTCAGGTGCGTCTCGAACCACAGCCTCTTTGTTAGTTGATGCACTTAGTCAAGCTATTGCCAGTAATAGTTGGCCGCAATGGGTTGAATATGATAAAATGATAGGCCTTGGTGGCTGGGGAGGACGCAATGAAAAATCTGGGCCCTATGTCTACTATAATGATGCGGGTAAACTCATTCGTGATACATCTAAAGGTAAGGGCGGAAGCCATGGGCCAAAACATGAATTCGTTATCACCACTCGCGACCAAGAGCACCCTATCACCAGAGGCTTGCCAGCACAATGGATGCATTCCAAGGATGAATGCTACTCGCACATGCGTGGACCCGCCGAGCATATGACTATTCTTGCCACTGGGTGTGATACACCTGCCTCACAGAAAGAAGGGCGGCATGAGCCGATGTTGATGGTTCTCAGCTATGGTAAAGGCCGCGTGTTCCATACGATGTTGGGAGATAATGTACCGGGATTCGAAGGCGTCGGCTTCATCGAAACCTTTCTGCGTGGTGCCGAGTGGGCAGCTACTGGAAAAGTTACACGTGAAATACCAAAAGACTTTCCTACCAAACAAAAATCTTCATCTCGCTTGTTTAAAGCCATAACTGATTAAGAACTAATAATTGCAAATTTAAAAAAAACAATATCGATGAACTCTACCTGTAAACTTCCCGTCACCGTGCTTTCTGGCTTTCTCGGCTCAGGAAAGACGACTTTGCTCAACCATATTTTGCGTAACCTCGAAGGCAAGCGTGTCGCCGTTATCGTCAATGATATGTCCGAGGTGAATATTGATGCGGAGCTTGTCCGAAATGGTGATGCATCACTATCACATACCGAAGAAAAGATGGTTGAAATGTCGAATGGTTGTATCTGCTGCACGCTGCGCGAAGATTTACTCTTGGAAGTCGGCAAAATGGCTCGAGAAAATCGCTTTGACCATCTGGTCATCGAGTCTACAGGTGTCTCTGAACCTATGCCTGTTGCAGAAACTTTCACCTTTGAAGATGAGGATGGGGGTTCATTAGGTGATATTGCAGAAATAGATACGATGGTGACAGTAGTTGATGCGCCTAACTTTTTACATGATTACTCAAGCACCGAATCACTCGATGACCGAGGGGATGCAGTTGGTGAGGAAGACGAGCGAACTATCGTTGATCTTCTCAATGACCAAATCGAATTTGCCGATGTTATTCTTGTAAACAAGACAGACCTCGTTTCCACACAAGAAAAGAATAAGGTTCATGGCATGATTCGTGCACTCAATCCACAGGTTAAGATTTACGATACGGTCGAGGCAGAAGTGCCTCTGAATCATGTTGTTGGAACAGGCCTGTATGATCCGGAGAGAGCATCTAGGCATGACGGGTGGTTACATTCTCTTGTCGAACATACTCCCGAAACTGAGGAATATGGGATTTCTAACTATGTTTACGAACGCCGAGTCCCGTTTCATCCTCAACGCTTTCACGACTGTTTAAAAAAAGAATGGCCAGGTGTGATTCGCTCAAAAGGAATATTCTGGCTCGCTACTCGACTGGAGTATGCTGGTTTTTGGTCACAAGCAGGGGCAGTGAGCCGCTACCAGTGTGCCGGATATTTTTGGGCAGCAGTACCACGTGATCATTGGCCTGAAGAGCGCGAACATATCGACCGAGTATGGGAAGGTGAAAACGGTGATTGCCGCCAGGAAATTGTTCTTATCGGCCAAGACATGGATCGCGACGCTCTTAATGCAATGTTAGACGACTGCCTCCTCACCGAGGAAGAAATCATGACTAATGAAGGTGAGTGGAAAAAGCTTTTCACAGACCCGTTTCCGAAATGGAAAATGGGTATCTTTGGGTCCTGAGGTCATGGCGGACCGGGAGGGATTGTCTTCGCTCGCTCAGGCTGTGCTGGTTTTCAGAAATACTCCTCCGCATTTCTGATGGTAATGAAGTGTCGTGATGCACGACACGCCTGGAGGTCTTGTGCACTCGAATTTCGTTCGAACCACTCCCCCCAAAACACCACTACCCCAACCCTCGTTGAGAGCTGGGGTAGTGGTGGCGGACCGGGAGGGATTCGAACCCTCGATACCATTTCTGGTATACTCCCTTAGCAGGGGAGCGCTTTCGACCACTCAGCCACCGGTCCTTGGTGAAGTCGTTGTGGACGACGGGCGTAGTTGGAACATATCAGCGGGTTTTCGTCAAGTGGGATGCATCATTATCTGGCGTAATTTTCAGATAATGAAGATATGAGCATGTCACGTTTCTAGATTTGCATTGAGATTTGCAAATTGTCATGAACAGCTATTTTGCTAGTATAAATATATGCATCAGAACAAGTATAGGAAGACTCGTATCATTTGCACCTTGGGGCCGGCAACGGATTCGGATGAAATGCTGGAGAAGCTGATTATTGCTGGTGCGGATGTATTTCGATTAAATATGAGTCACGCGAAGCACGAATGGGTAAAAGATATTTGCCCACGAATTCGAGCAATTTCAAAGCGGCTGGATAAAAACACGGGAATCTTGTGTGATCTTCAGGGGCCGTCGATTCGAACTGGAGATGTGGATGGCGAGCTCAATTTGCATACAGGGGATACGGTGGAATTCCGAAGAGAAGGGTCAGAGCCAAGCGCAGATTTAACAACTACGGTAAACTATGAAGGCTTGATGGCGGATGTCTCGGTAGGGGATCGGCTCATTGTGGATAATGGGAATTTGCTCATGGAGGTAAAGGAGACTCTTGGAGATCGTATTATCTGTGAAGCCAAGACAGATGGCACTATGGGCAGCCGGAGGCATATCAACTTGCCGGGTGTGCGGCTTAACTTGCCGGCGCTAACGCGTAAAGATCATCAGGATCTCGCTATGGCATGCGACTGTGGTGTTGACTTTATTGCTGGTTCGTTTGTGCGTGATGCAGATCATGTTAGAGAGCTTAGAGGGGCTATGATCGAACGTGGAGGCGATGCCCACATCGTTGCCAAGATTGAAGACCAGGAGGCTGTAAGAAACATTGATGGTATTATTGCGGAAGCCAATTTGATTATGGTGGCACGTGGTGATCTCGGGATTGAGGTAAATATTGAGGAGTTGCCAATTATACAGCGTAAGATCGTCAAGCGCTGTATGGAGTTAGGGACTCGAGTTATTGTGGCCACGCACATGCTTGAATCGATGTTAATCAACCCTTTACCAACACGAGCTGAAGTGACCGATGTCTCAAATGCTGTGTTTGAGGAAGCGGATGCCGTGATGCTGAGTGGTGAGACAAGTGTAGGTAAATACCCTGAGGAGTGTGTAGATATCTTGGATCGCATTGCACGCAGGATCGAACGCAGTGGAGGGCTAGGGTATGGAAAGGATGCAAAATTGACATCTGAGCGGCAAAAAACTATACGCTCGGCGATTCTACTTGCTGACTCGATTGCAGATGCTCGTATTATTGTATTTACCCGCCGAGGGAATATGCCCGTGCAGACGGCTCTATTGAGACCGCATTCAAGTATCCACGCCTTTGCGCCTGATGACGCAACGTGTCGGAAGGTAAAGCTTGCTCGTGGCGTAGTCACTAGGCAGGTGAGTTTCGATGGCGGGCCTGACGTCGTGCTAAAGAGATCGATTGAGATGTTGATAAGCGACAAAGTCGTTGAGAAAGGAACACCGCTGGTGGTAATCTCTGACATGGTTCAAGAGGGCCGAGTAGTAGATTCTGTCCTATTAATTCACGCCTAACTAATTGGACAATGTGTAATTCTCAATCAGATAGTAATACAGGAAGGTGGTTTTTGTGCCTGATCGCTATAAGTATTCTCGCGATGGGCTTTGTTTTTGGGTGGTTGTTACTTAGGAGTTACCAGAATGCATCTGCTACACGTGATTGGAGTGAGGAGCAGACTGTTATTTTGCGTTCGGCTGTCGAACAGCGACAGATCTTGGGTTCGCCAATCGAGTATCGATTTAAGATACTGTATGGATATGATTTTCAGAATGAGAGCTATACATCGGACAAGCTATCGATACGCGGTTCAAAGTGGAGTAAGCAACAAGAGACTATTGTTGATCTTGCGGAAAAATATCCTGCTAATTCGTCACATGTAACTTGGGTTAATCCGGATAATCCAACAGAAGCTATTTTGGAGCACGACACAAAAGCGGCGGGCTACACCCTATGGTTCCCTGCGCTTTTTATCGTAGCTGGAGGTGGTATGATTTGGGGCGCTTTCAGGGGTAGTGCCTAATCATCTACTCTTTGACTTCTTCCGCACGAGGTGGCTTCCGGTAAATGGGATCATTTTTGCCGCGTGAAGTTTTAGTGAAGACGGTGGTTTGCCACTCGGGGCTGGTTAGACTGCCCTTACCTTGGAATTGGAAAAGCCCCATTAGCGGGCGAAGCGGAATGGCAAACAGGCCGAGGAGACCGCGGGCATTCATTCGCATGGTTATGTCGATGACCTTTTTTTCTAGATCTATACTACCTTCTCCTGTGAATTTGAGAGAGCGGGTGTTAGCGAGAAAATCATTTGAGTAAAGCACACCGCTACGTATGTTGAACGTGCTTGATGCATCCTTTGCCGTTTCTTCCGTTGGGTTTCTCTTTCCAAGAACTGAGCCAACAAGCTTAGACATGGGACCTAGCATGGGCACAGAAAAGAGATTGCCTTTTTCTAGTGATAGAGATCCTTTACCGTTAAATGAGCGCATGTTGTTGTCTTGGCCTTCGAAGTCGATTCTCCCAGTCAGTAATCCCCGTTCAGCATTTCCAAAGTTATACAACTTGCCGATGTCCTTAAGGTGAAGCCGCTGCCACTGTATGCCGCCGCTGTATCGTGTGTGTAAGGGATCAGATGTGAGAACTTCTAATTGACCACTACATGAGCCATTGAATGATAGGAACGAAAGCTTGTCGATGTTGACGCGGCCGTTGCTGATTTTCACATTTGCTTTGAGCCGACGAAGTGTGAGTGATTCCTCGAGAAATTTATAATTCATACTGCCTTCGTTGTTAACAGAGATATTGAAATCGGTGCGCTTACCATTTTTGCCAATGTCGAACTGCCCAGTCGCCCGTAATGACGGTGGACGATGGAACTTATAGTTCTCAACATGGTTTGCCACATTGGGCACAAAAAGACGTACGATTGGTGCTGGCCATGCGGTGCCGCGAATATCATTGATGCTGACGATATCTTCATTGCGGTCTACGCTGATAGATTTTATTGATACGTGTGCAGATGTAGGGCCACCGTGTTTTTTTCGTAGCATATAATCGCGATAGTCAAAATCCGCTATGATGTTTCGATAAGTTGATCTCGTGGCGTTCATTTCAAAATCCCCAGCCAGCTCGTGAAGTGGCACTCCCCGATAAATTATGTTAGATAGCTTTAATTTGCCTGTAGATGACCAGTCAGTAAGATTGTTTTTATCGATAGTTCCGGCTGCATGGATCTGAACATTTGAGGATTCGCCAAATTTCACCTGCTTCAGTGCGTTCTCAATGGGAGAGTCGCGAACAAATGGAATATATGCGTCAATAGGAAGATCGGAGTCGACCTCGTATCGGATATCGTCGTTTTTCACTAAGATGCGTCCGCTTAATTCGCCACGGGGATGAGCTGCTCGTAAGCCGGTTAGAAAGATATTATCGTCCCGTGTGGAGAAATCTGTTGCTAGTGATTTGAAACGGCTACCAAGACAGGAAAAATCATCAACTTTGGCTGTGCCGGAAATGTATAAATCCGGAGTGAAGTTCTTATCAAAACTGATGGTTCCTGTGCAGTCTATACGGGGTGAGGTAGAGAAGGTAAGCTGCTGCAAGATATCGTAGCCGAACATGTTGCGCGCTAGTCGTTGTAGGTGAAGGCTGCTATTTGCTTCAAACCTACCGCTGCTTAATGATGTATGGTAATCAGCGCGTGCTGTTATTTTTCCTGATTCATCCTCGAGCTCAAACTTGTCAAGTGTGATTAAACGATGATTATAATCACCCTTGAATTTGATGTTCCGAAGGGTGATTCCTCTAGATTCGAGTTCTTTTGCCTGGAAGACAAAGTCAAGTCGTATTGAATCGGGCTTATCGATGTCACCTTCGATATAAAGTTTGAGTAATGGGGGTTTTTTTTCAGGCCACGACCATTTTTTAATTTCTTGAACGATACGTGCAATTAAATTAATCCGCGCAAGGCGCATATCTTTTGTGTTATCATTTGGTTTGGTCGATCCTAAGTTGCTACTCCAGATGCGGGCATCAATTTCCATTTCAATGCCAGCAATAAACCCCGAAATATTACGCGCTTCTACAGTTCGTTTATCAGGAAAATGCATATTCCCTGAGAGTTTTTTGATGACGATGCGAGGCCCACTAGGTTCCTCTGGATCGATGGGTATGGAGGCCATTGCATCTTTTAGTTCGACCTGATTGACACGTACGATACCTCTCATCAATTTGGTTTTATCGACGTTGATAACAAGATGTTCAAGCGTCGCAATTACCTCCTCACGGTCGCTATTAGCATAGATTTGCACGCCGCTGGCGAGTAGTCCTTTCGTGAGCGAAATTGTCAATCGGTCGAAGTCTGAAACGATTCCAAAATTTTCTAGTTCGTTGGCGATTTGAGCACGCCATTGTTTGTTTGCGCCCGATTGATTTAAATAATAAATACCGCCTACCACCAAGCCAAAGCCCGACCCAAAGACTAGGATGAGAAAGAGTCTCAGGTAGTAGAGAATCTTGCGGCTTAACATGATGATTTTAGCGTAACCGAAAAATATAGAGGGTGCAAGACGGGGCTTGCCATGGGATTTTACCCCGCAGCAACTAGTTCATGTTGTGACCGTCGTCGATTATTTCTCCAGCTTCGATGGCGGTGATGCGTTTTTGTTCTTCTTCGTGCGAGTGAATTTGCAAGCTTACATGAATATCATCTCGACTTGCTGCGGCTTTAACTACGTTGCGGATAGCGCTGGCGGTAAATCCGTTACGACCAATTAGCACGGCTACGTCCGATTGAGCTACAACGAGGCGGAAACGAATGTGTTTGTCATCGGTCTCTGTAACGCGGAGTTGTGCTTGCTCTGGGTAATCTACGAATTGTAACGCGATAAACTGGAGAAAGTCTTTAATTTGTTTGGTGGTCTCTCGCATATGCATAGTGTGGAATCTTACTGGTTAAATGTCGAGAAAACTCAAGCATGCTAAGTGAATTTGCGATCTTAGCGTGTTAGGATTGACCAGTTATCCATCATCAACTAGGTAATTTACTTGTTTGTCAGTAACGGACAAAAACAGCTAGCAGAAGCAACACATCATGAGTTTAGAAAACCTCGCCATTGCAAAGACAGATGACCTACCGATTGTGCACGAAGGTGGCGTCCACAGTGGAAAAGTACGTTCAGTATATTGGCTGACAGCTGAAGATAGCGCTAGGATCATTGAGGAACGTGGCTATAATGTGAGTCTAGGCACTGAGTTGGCAGTTATGGTCATTAGCGACCGGATTTCTGCTTATGAGATCATCTGGAGTGGAGAAGACAACCTGCTTGGAGTTCCTGGTAAGGGAGCTTCACTGAACGCCACAGCTCTTCATTGGTTTGAGAAATTTGAAAAAGAAGGTCTTGCTGGTAATCATATTTTGGAGTCGCCGCACCCCTTAGTATGGATTGTGCAGAAGGCAAAGCCTGTTATGGTGGAGGGAATTGCTCGTCAGTATATTACTGGAAGTATGTGGCGCGGATACGAGCGAGGCGAGCGAGATATTTGCGGTATTTCTCTTCCTGAAGGACTTAGCAACGGAGCCAAGCTTGATGATCTTATGATCACACCATCTACCAAAGGTATTCTAAAAGGGATACCCAGAGTCCCTGAGAAAGATGATGTTAACGTTTCTCGCCAGCAGATTCTCGATAATTATGAAGCATTTGCCTTTAAATCGGCCGAGGATGTTGCCAAATATGAAAAACTTCTATCTGAAGGTTTCAAAATAATTTCTTCCCAATCGGCAAGTGCTAATCAGTTGCTAGTGGATACCAAATTTGAGTTTGGTTATGTGCCAAACGCATCAGGAGATGGTTTTTCGATGATCTATATTGACGAAGTTGGCACGTTGGATTCATCGCGTTACTGGGACAGGCAGGCTTATAGTGATGGTGATATAGTGGAAAACTCGAAAGAGATGTTCAGGAAGTTTCTGTGTGATTCTGTACCTGAAGCGGATGTCCTTTTGAATAAAGAACGTATGGAAGAGCGCGAACATTTTGGGGACACATTCAAAGTGCCCGTCGAGGCTATGATGGCAACAAGTGATCTATATAAGAGCACAGCACAAGAGCTGACCGGCCAGCCTGTTCCTGAAATCATCCACGCTCGGCAGGAAATTTTAGATGCATTATCGGGCTATGGAATCGTCGAGTAATCTGACTTAACTCATAGCTAGAGCTTGGCCAACGAAGTCGAGTAACTCTTTACGTCCCAAACTGGTTTTTGAGGAGCAGGTAAAACAGCGCGGCAATCCTTCGCAAAACTCCTCCATGGCGGACATAAATGCCTCCATATTGATTTTCATTGTGCTGTTTTTAGTTTTATCAGCCTTGGTGAATACCAGCACGAATGGAACACCACATCCCACCAGCCACTCAGTAAACAGCAGATCGATGCGCTGCGGCTTCAAGCGTGTATCGATAAGCACGAACACACAGCTCAGATTCTCGCGGTTTACCAAGTAATCGGAAACGAATTCATGCCACTTGTTGCGCTCTTGCCCTGATGCTTTTGCATACCCGTATCCGGGTAAGTCTACCAATGACCAATTACGGTTAATGGTAAAAAAGTTGATCAACCGTGTGCGTCCTGGTTTGCTGGAAACGACTGCCAGATCCTTTTTTCCAGTTAGCATGTTGATTAGCGATGATTTACCCACATTTGACCTACCAATGAAAGCAAACTCACGTAACGCTGATTCTGGACAGCCTTCAAGATCTGGAGAGCTTAGCTCAAAGGTTGCTGATTGGATTTGCATGACCTGTGATGGACTAGCTGGCAGGTATTTTGCAATGAAAAAAAAGGGCCCTAATAGTTGATATTTTGTCCGTAATGATATAAAATAGAATTCGTGGACAAAATAAAGACTCTTAACCTACGTAATCCGGATGTTCTTGTTCAAAGAATAGGAAGTCGTTTGCGCCGCCAGCGATTGGCTAAAGGAATGACTCAATATGAGCTCGCAGAGCGTGCCGGTGTCAGTCAGTCCACACTCAAGCTTATAGAGCACGAAGGAAAAGGCTCGCTGCAACGCCTTGCAAAGATTGCCGTAGTGCTTGATTTGGATGGTGACCTGCGAGAACTATTTGCAGGTAATAGGGCATTTGACTCTATCGATGCCGTTCATCTTAGTTCACGTAAGCGCGCCCCCCAACGCAAGAAAAACTAATATTTAACCTATGAAAATAGAAGTCACATACCTTGGAGAAGATGAAAAACAACTGGTTGGCCACCTCGCTGAGTCCGAGGATGGTCGGATATTTTTTGAATACGATCCAAGCTGGCTATCTCGTGGTCTAGAACTATCACCCATCTATCTGCCGAATGAGATACGAGGTTCGGTTAGTACTCCTACACCTGCATTCGGCTCCTTGTTTGGTTTATTTGCTGATAGCCTTCCTGACTGGTGGGGAGAACAAATGATGAAGCGAATCTTCACGGAAAAGGGAATCCCATGGGGCAAGGTGACAGCGTTACAGAAGCTTACTTGTACTGGTGGTCATGCGATGGGGGCTATCGGTTACCAGCCTCCAATTTCATCGGGAAGCTTTCGTGATGAACTGACAGTGGAAGTGGCAGAGCTCGTGAGAAATGCGCACTCGTTTTTGCATGGGAAAACAGATAATATGTTGCCTGGATTTTTGCGTTCTGGACTTTCGCCTGGAGGCGCGCAGCCTAAAGTTTTGTTAGGATTTAACGAAGATTTTTCCCGTGCCATGGCGGGTGGTGGGCATCTGCCGAATGGTTTTGAACGTTGGTTGCTTAAATTTGATCTTGATAGGGAATACGATCATGGCAGGGAGGAGTATGCCTATTCTGTGATGGCCCGAGCAGCGGGTATCCGAATGGCGGAAACACACTTGTTAGAGTGCGCGGATGGGGCGTGCCATTTTTTATCAAAGCGATTCGATCGTCCTGGTAGTTCGCGACGACACGTGCACACGTATTCAGGACTGACTCATACATTGGTTCGATCAGGTATGGAGTATGGTGAGCTTATGGATCTTGCTCGTGTGCTGACAGGTAGTGAAGTTGAAGTTGAAGAGGTGTTTCGGCGTGCTTGTTTCAATGTTCTTGCAGGTAATGATGACGACCACGCGAAGAATCATGCTTTTATTATGGAGCCCAGCGGGCAATGGAAAGTATCTCCAGCATATGATTTAACCAGTACGTCAAACCCACTAGTTTCGGGCATGCGTGCAGCATCTGTTAATGGCAAGAGCGTGGGGGTAGGGCGAGCTGATTTGAAACGTCTTGGAGAATCTCAAAGCGTACGACGAATTGATGATATCATTGAGCAAGTGCTCGCTGCGATCAAAGATTGGGATCGTTGGGCGAGCGAGTCAGGATTAGCCAGATTCAGAATCAATCAAGTGCGGGAAGAAATGCCCGGAACAGACATGTAATTATCCAAAGCTTCTAAAAAAGAAGTAGCTGGTCAATTCCCCAGCTTATGTATCGGCTGGTAGATCACTCTTCTTCTGTACCACCGAGCGTCACGTTGATGTTGTACTTATTTTGTAGGTGTGAGTGGGCTATGCTGGCTTGGCGGGATTTTGGATAGCGCTTGCAGGTGAGTTGAAATGTGCGAATAGCTTTTTCCTTCTCCTTGGCCTCTTCGTATGTGAAGCCAATTTGCAGAGTGGCTTCGGCGGCTGATTTTTCCGCAATTTTGATTTGTTGGTAGAGTATTACAGCATCTTTTTGTTCGCCGAGACGACGGTGGCATTTGGCAATCGCAAAGTAGTCGGAGGGGAAGCGGTCGATTTGGCGGTAGCAGGCCGGTTATGAATCTATCTGGGTGCCCCCGCCAACTAAAGCGAGCGGGGGGCTATCCGTGGGATATGATTTATGGGACCGGTTCGACCTTGGCGGCAAAGATCAACGCGGC
>DPWT01000243.1 GCA_003527555.1 Verrucomicrobiales bacterium
GTGGTTGGCTCGCTGAACAAAAAATGGGGCACGAGACGGCTGTCAAAGAAGCGCAGACAAAACTTACTGAGGCTGAAGAGAGAGAAAAAGTTGGTCTTCAAGACACGATTGAAGAAAATCAAAAGGCGTTAGAGCGTATTGAATTCAGGCAAAGTCTCGGCGACTACTTCATGAAAAAAGAGGAATCTGACATGCCAGCTGATCTGCACTGGCAAACAGGTGATGAAGAGCCTGAGATGGGCGACTCCAGAGCTAAAAAGGGTGGTGTATTCAATTTTTACATACTTAATTTTCCGGCAACAGTTCGTCCTTTTGGTAAAGAGGCTAACAACAGCTTCAGAAGTCGTCTTTATGACGAGCTTGATGTCGCCCTAGTAGGGTTGCATCCGCTCACTAACAAAATAATCCCCGGTGTGGCCCGTAAGTGGGCGGTGGCCAAAAATGGACGCACGGTGTATTATGAAATCGATCCTGATGCGAAGTTCAACGATGGTGTGCCAATTCGCGCCCGTGATCTCCAGACGTTTATCTATATTCGGGTTTCTGATAACGTCTCCGAACCCTACTGGAAACAGTATTTCAGGGAGCAAATCGCGCAGGTAGCAACTTATGGAGACAGGTATGTAGCGATTACTTTGCCGGACCCCAAGCCGCTCATCCCGTATTTTGCCGCGCTTATTCCGGCGGCCTCGCACTTTTACGACGAATACGGTCCGGACTACGTTGACCGCTACCAGTGGAGGGTTCCGCCAACCACAGGAGCTTATTACGTCAAAGATGAAGACATTAGGAAAGGCGTGTCTATAACCCTGACGCGAGCAAAAGAGTGGTGGGCCAAGGATAAGCGATATTACCGGTATCGTTTTAATCCCGACAAAATAACTTACACAACTATTAGAGATGACGCTAAGGCTTTTGAGCTGTTCCGTGCTGGCCAGCTAGATGCTTATTTTCTGACTCGTCCTAATCTTTGGTATGAAAAAACCGAAACCCAGCCTGTATACGATGGCTATATCGAGAGGTACAAATTTTATACGCAATACCCACGTGTGCCACGCGGTGCCTATCTGAATGTCATCCGTCCCATGCTCAAGGATGTGGATACCCGCAGGGGTATTGCCCACGCGCTGAATTGGCAAAAGGTTATCGATGTAATATTCCGTGGTGATTATTCCCGTCTTCAGCTTATGGGGCAGGGTTTCGGTGAATTCACCAACCCCAACGTCAAGGCGCGTGAATTTTCTCCTGCGAAAGCACGCGAGCTTTTTGCCAAGGCAGGATACACCGATGAGGGATCGGATGGTATTTTACGTAAACCCTCAGGTGCACGTCTTGCTGTAGATATGTCATATGCCCGCGTCGCATACTATCCCAAGGTAGTAGCGATTCTCAAGGAAGAGGCTAAGAAAGCAGGGATGGAACTCCGTGGCGATGGTTTAGAAGCCACCGTGTTCTACAAGAAGGTGATGAAAAAAGAACATGATATGGCCCTATGGGGGTGGGGGACAACACCACCATTTCCTCGATATTATCAGAATTTTTATTCGAAAAATGCCCTCAATCAAGATGGTGAGCCAAAGCCGCAAACGAACAACATCAATAGCTACGCAGACCCCAAAATGGATAAGCTTGTCGTGGCCTTACGCAAGGCGCGCACGACGGCTGAAGTGAAGAAACTTAGTTGGGAAATCCAACAGATTGTGCGTGATGAGGCATTGTTTTCCCCTGCATGGATGACGGATTACGTGCGTATCGGCTCATGGCGCTGGGTGCGATGGCCCGACACCAAACACACTCCGTTCAACATTCCCGTAATCTACGAGCCGCTTGAAAGCTATGTCCTCTGGATCGACGAAGACATAAGAAAGGAAACTCTTCAGGCAATGCGCTCTGGTAAGACATTTCCCGAGGTACAAAAAGTCATCGATGTGTTTAAAGATGGTATTCAACTGCCGGATGTAGAGCCAAATAATCCAAGATTAAAAGAGGAAGGAGTAACCAGTGAGTGAAAATGTGTTAGAGGTTAAAGACCTAATCACTGCTTTTCGAATGGAAGACGGGGAGTGGCTGCGTGCCGTGGATGGAGTCTCGTTCCGAGTTCCAAAAGGAAAAACTGTGGGTATTGTTGGTGAGTCAGGCTGCGGGAAAAGTGTCACTGCCATGTCTATTGTAGGTTTGTTGCCCAAGCCAATGGGACACGTGCTTGAAGGGCAGGTTATGTTCAAGGGTGAGGACCTCAGTAAAGCGGATCATGACCGTATGCACGAGGTGCGCGGTGGTGAGATTGGCGTTGTTTTCCAGGAACCGATGACTGCACTGAATCCTTTGCACCGAATTGGTAAGCAGATCAGCGAAGCACTTATTCTACACCGTGGCTTAAGTAAGCGTGAGGCACTTATAGAAGCGGTAGACTTGTTAGAAAAAGTAGGTATTCCTGCTCCTGAACGCCGTGTGTTAGAGTATCCACACCAGCTATCTGGTGGCATGCGTCAGAGGGTGGTGATTGCTATCGCTTTGGCATGTAAGCCCGATCTCCTAATTGCGGATGAGCCGACCACGGCGCTAGACGTCACCGTGCAGTCGCAGATACTTGACCTGATGAAGGACCTGCAAAACGAAATGGGCATGTCCACGATCCTCATTACACACGACCTAGGTGTGATTGCTGGCCATTGCGATGAAGTGGTTGTGATGTATGCCGGCAGGGTAGTTGAGCGAGCGCCTGTTAGGGAGATTTATGCGTCGCCTCTACATGCCTACACACGTGGATTGCTTAACGCGATTCCAACGCTAAACACACCGCGAAAGTCGAGACTCAACACCATTGAAGGACAAGTGGCATCGATCAAAGAGTTCGTCTCTGGTTGTCGGTTTTGTCAGAGAATGGAGCGCACAGGTGACACACTGAATACCCGTGCTCCATTTGTAGAAATTTCGAAAGATCACTGGGTGGAAGCTTGCCCAAAATGTGTTGATAAAAGCATCCTGCAGAACGTGCACTAATCCGATGAATGATCCGATATTAGCAATTCGTGACCTGAAAATGCATTTCCCTGTGAAAGGTGGCGTTTTTTCACGGCAAGTGGCTGCAGTGAAAGCTGTCGATGGAGTTTCTCTGGATGTAGGTAGAGGTGAAACGCTTGGTCTGGTCGGCGAATCCGGGTGTGGCAAATCTACCCTCGGCAAAAGTATCGTGCGCCTGCTTAATCCCACAGCTGGAAATATCGAGTTTGAGGGCGCTGACATCACCCACCTATCTCAATCAGCGTTACGTCCCATCCGCCGCAATATGCAGATGGTGTTCCAAGATCCTGCGGAATCTCTCAACTCACGGTTATCCGTCGGGCAAATCATTGCCGAGCCACTCGAGGTGCAGGGGATTGGCACCCGCACAACTCGCCGTGAAATGGTGGAGCAACTGCTCGACCGCGTAGGCATGCCCAAGAGTGCCGCTCAGAGGTTTTCTTTTGAGTTCTCGGGTGGTCAACGCCAACGCATCGGCATCGCACGTGCCTTGGCGCTTAATCCGGATTTGATTGTTTTGGATGAACCGGTTTCCGCACTCGATGTTTCCGTTCAGAGTCAGGTTCTAAACTTATTGTTAGACCTGCAGGAGGATTTGAACCTTGCCTACCTTTTTATCGCCCATGATCTCGCCGTCGTGAAACATATCTCGGACCGTGTCGCTGTTATGTATCTCGGCAAAATCGTCGAGCTTGCGGATGCCGATACCATTTACAAAAATCCCAAACACGCCTACACCAAGGCGCTCATTTCGGCAATTCCAACACCTGACCCAACAGCCCCTAAGGATCTCGTCCGCCTTGAGGGAGAGATTCCTTCACCCATCAATCCACCCAAGGGAAGCGCATTTGGTCACCGAATCAGTCACCCGCGTTATGAGGAAACGATCGGTATGGACCTCTCAATGATCGAGATTGAGCCGGACCACTGGGTGGCCGCCGATCCCTGCTGCCTTAGCGATGAGGACTACGCTAAGGTGCGATAGTGAAATCGGGGAGTTGTATGATTTGACTGCTCCCCTGCGAACAACGGGGTGTGAAAAAACCCTCCTCCACCGTTATAGTTCTGTTACTGTGGGGGTTGTTAGAAATGTGAGTTTGAAAATGGATCTCTGCTAGCACAAGGGAACCTCATCTCGCACGGGGACCTTAACTCCACAGGCGGGCTGATGTAGTAGCAGAATGGTGGCAACGTATTACAAAAACCTGAGGACTTACTCGTTTTTCGCAACGGCTCATTAGGGCACGTCGCGATTATCACTAAACCGACAAAACACAGAGTGAAAGTCAACCAGCAGAATGTCCACGGACACCCTCCATCCGCATACTCATTGCCGTAGCTGGGAGACCATTGGACCATTGGACCACGTAATAAACCCGACGGGGGGGTGTGTTTGCCATAACTGTACCCACTATGGGGTCTTTTGTTGAAAATGAATTCATCTTTTTTGATAGCCAGTGCACTTTATTTACAATAAAATTGGAAACATCTTACTCACCCCCCCCCCAGACGAT
>DPWT01000140.1 GCA_003527555.1 Verrucomicrobiales bacterium
CGAATCGGTTTAGATGTGATTTCACAGGAAGTAAAAATCCGTCACGATGACGCCTACAAAGAGCGCGAAACGGAAAACGAAGCCCTTGATTCTGGTGGTGTTTACCAATGGCGCTCCGATGGTGAACGTCACCTATTCAGCCCGCAAGCTATTCACTTGCTTCAGCAATCGACTAAGCTCGGCAACATGGAGGTGTTCCGCCAATATTCAGAGCTCATCAACAATCAATCCAAAGGCCTTTGCACACTCCGAGGCCTCATGGAATTCAAATTTGATCCGAAGAGAGAAATCCCAATCGAAGAAGTAGAACCCGTCAGCGCCATTGTGAAACGATTCAAAACTGGCGCTATGTCCTACGGATCCATCTCTAAAGAGGCCCACGAAGCACTTGCCGTTGCGATGAACCGTCTAGGCGGCAAGTCTAACACCGGCGAAGGCGGCGAAGATCCTTATCGGTTCCGCTGGACGAATGAAAAAGGTGACTCCAAGAAGAGCGCAATCAAACAGGTCGCCAGTGGACGCTTCGGTGTCACCTCAAATTACCTCGTCAACGCACGAGAAATACAAATCAAAATATCGCAGGGAGCCAAACCCGGTGAAGGCGGCGAACTGCCAGGCCACAAAGTATTGCCTGCCATCGCCAAGTGCCGTGGAACAACACCAGGAGTTGGCCTCATTTCCCCACCTCCTCACCACGATATTTATTCCATCGAGGATATGGCTGAACTCATTCATGATCTTAAGAATGCTAACACAGATGCTCGTATCAATGTTAAGCTTGTATCCGAAGTGGGCGTGGGAACCATCGCGGCAGGAGTAGCAAAGGCAAAAGCCGATGTCATCTTAATCGCTGGTCATGATGGTGGTACAGGTGCCAGCCCCCGATCATCAATACAACATGCCGGCTCACCATGGGAACTTGGTCTGGCTGAAACAAACCAAACACTCTTACTCAACAACCTACGTAGTCGCGTCGTTCTCGAAACAGACGGCCAACTAAAGACCGGCCGTGATGTAGTCATCGGCGCACTTCTCGGTGCCGAGGAGTTTGGCTTTGCTACTGCTCCCCTAGTCACATTGGGCTGTATCATGATGCGTGTTTGTCATAAAAACACCTGCCCCGTAGGCATCGCTACACAGAACGTCGATCTCCGAAAAAAGTTCGATGGCGCTGTAGAGAACGTCGTCAACTACATGAACTTCGTCGCGGTAGAAATCCGCGAACTTATGGCCAAACTCGGCTTCCGAACACTCAACGAAATGGTAGGTCGTTGCGACCTCCTAGAGATGGGCAATGCAGTAGATCACTGGAAAGCCTGTGGTCTAGACTACTCGAAAATCCTCTACCGACCCAAAGTCGGTCCCGAAGTTGGCACTTACGCCACCAAACAGCAGGATCACCTACTTGATCAAGCACTCGACAACACAACACTTCTCGAACTCTGCAAACCAGCGATCGATAGTTACGAGCAAGTTCGTGCTGAGCTACCTATCAACAACATCAACCGCGTAGTCGGAACCATCACAGGTGCTGAAATAAGTCGTCACCACGGAGCAGCCGGACTTCCAACTGACACCATTCACCTCAAATTCAATGGTAGCGCCGGTCAAAGCCTGGGTGCCTTTTGCCCACGCGGTATGACATTTGAGCTCGAGGGAGATGCTAACGATTACATCGGCAAGGGCGTATGTGGTGCAAAAATAATCGTTTACCCACCAAAGTGTTCACCTCCAGAATTAGTTGCCGATCAAAATATCATCGTTGGTAATGTGGCGTTTTACGGTGCCACCGCAGGGGAAGCTTATATGGCTGGTGTCGCAGGCGAGAGATTTTGTGTGCGCAACTCGGGTGTCCACGCAGTGATTGAGGGCGTAGGCGACCACGCCTGTGAATACATGACCGGTGGTTCAGTAACCTGCCTTGGCGGAACTGGGCGCAACTTTGGAGCCGGAATGAGTGGAGGTATTGCATACATTTACAACGAACACGGTGACTTCGAGTCCAAACTCAATGGCGCCATGGTAAACCTCTATCCACTGGTGGAATGTGATGACTCTGAAATAGAAGAAGTCAAAGCTCGTATTCAGCGCCACGTTAATTACACAGGTAGTGTCAAAGGAAGCACACTTCTTGATAACTGGGATGAGGCCGCAGGTAAATTCCTCAAAGTATTGCCAGCCGATTACGAACGTGTGCTCAATGCTGTCAAAAAAGCCGAAGAAAGTGGACTCGAGGGAGACGACGCAATCCTCGCTGCTTTCGAAGAAAACGCCAAGGTCGGCAACTAATCACTCATAATCGTACACACAATAATTAACACTCTTTAGCTATGGGAAAACCAACTGGATTTATAGAATATGAACGTTCCACCATACCGAACCGCGCACCTCTTGAGCGGATTAAGGACTGGAAAGAAATTCATGACGTCAGCACCGAAGGAAAACTCAAGAACCAAGCAGCACGTTGCATGGACTGTGGTGTACCATACTGCCACACCGGAACGAACATCGGCGGCATGGCCAGCGGCTGCCCAATCAATAACCTAATCCCCGAATTCAACGATCTGGTCTATCGCGGTCGCTGGGATGAGGCACTGACCCGACTCCGTAAGACAAACAATTTCCCAGAATTCACAGGACGTGTCTGCCCCGCCCCATGTGAAGGCTCGTGTGTTTTGGGTTCTATCGAGCCTCCTGTTACGATCAAAAACATGGAATGCTCAATCATCGATCGTGGCTGGGAAGATGGTAACATGACACCAAATCCTCCTGCTGAACGCACCGGAAAAACAGTAGCAATCATTGGCTCTGGTCCTGCTGGACTCGCGGCTGCTGACCAGCTCAATCAAGCAGGACACACCGTCACCATCTTTGAACGTGCCGACCGACCAGGTGGATTACTGATGTATGGCATCCCTAATATGAAGCTCGATAAGCAGGAGATCGTCGATCGCCGCATCGACCTCATGAAAGCTGAGGGTATTCTCTTCGAGATGAACGTGTTCGTATCCGAAAACAGCGATTGGACTCCCAGCAGGCTGCGCAGCGAGTTCGACAGCGTGATTCTCTGCTGTGGTGCTACTGAACCTCGCGACCTCCCTATCGATGGTCGTCATGCCAATGGCGTGCATCAAGCGATGGAGTTCCTGACGGCGAATACCCAGTACCAACTGGATAACAATTTTGATGGCTCAAACCCCGATCTCAATGCTGAAGGCAAGGAGGTTGTGGTTATCGGCGGAGGTGACACCGGCACAGATTGTGTCGGCACCAGTATCCGCCAAGGTTGCAAAAATGTTATTCAACTTGAAATCATGCCCATGCCACCTATGGAACGAGCTCCTGACAACCCATGGCCAGAGTGGCCAAAAGTATACAAGATGGACTACGGCCAGCAAGAGGCCGAAGCCACCCAAGGTGCTGACCCTCGCAGCTATTTGGTAATGACTAAATCGATTATCAAAGACGAACATGACAATGTCACAGGACTGCAAGTGGTGGACATCACATGGGATAAGAATGACAAAGGCCAATTCGTTCCTATCGAAACCGATGGCACACTCCGCACTATCAACGCTCAATTAATTCTACTCGCCATGGGCTTTCTCGGTCCCGAGCAAAAGATTGTTGATCAATTCAAACTGGAAACAGATGCACGTAGCAATGTCAAAGCCGACCATGAAGTCTACACGACTAACGTTGAAGGCGTATTCACAGCAGGCGACATGCGCCGCGGCCAGTCATTGGTCGTGTGGGCCATAAATGAGGGCCGTGGAGCCGCACGCGAGTGTGATCGTTTCCTGATGGGGTCGACTCAGCTGCCGTAACTGTCAGCGACTTGCTTTCTACATCGCTGACAGATTTCAAACATCATTCTTTTTTATGGCTGATCAGCCCCTTAAAATCCTCGATCCATTCGGGTGCATCTTTGTGCGTTAAATTGGTTTCAAGATGCTTCAGCATCCGCAATGCCGACTGCTGCTGGTCGCCTACTTCGAAGCAATCTATTTCCATCTCCCATAATAGCTGCGGTCGTTTTTCGCTCAAAAACTTCTCAAATTCAGGCGCCCGCATCGCGTCTTTTTTACCGATTGTCTTGCCCCCCCTGACACTCCATTTTTCAATAAGATGACCTTCATGGAGAATACGTTTTTTCCAAGCCGATCTTAGAGAATCGATACGTGTCGTTGTACGCAGCGGAGGCAATACCACATTGTCATAAATTTGCTCAATATCCATCGTTGATTGCGGCCAGTCCTCGACTTTAATATTAAGGCTATAGGCTCTAGCAAAAACCGAATCCAATGCATTTTGGCTGAGAATGGACCGATGCTCCTTAAGCACCTCTGCGTTTTTCATGATTTGATCGAGGTGCTCAATAGCTCGTTTTCCCATCTCACTGATATCACCATCTCGTCGCGCTGCTTCAACACTGAGCAGCAACCACGCCAGTTGATGCCGTAACGCCATTCTCATGGATGCCGAACTAAGTCGTTCCTTATTTCTTCTTTTCCACTCGCGGAATTCACTCGACTTGCGTTTCTCGTCGGTGAACCGGATTTTCTCATAACATTTCAAGTAGAGAGCCATTGACGCATCATCCGATTGAATCGCTGATCGGTAATCTTGGACAGCTCTCTTAAATAGACCACCAACTCGTTCATTAGACCGCTTTTGGATTCTCTCCAACCGTGCCTCCAAGGCAATGCGGTCTGCCTCAGTCAAAACCGCAGCCTCAGCAGAGAGATTACTGATAAAACCACAAACCATAAAAACATGAATCATCCCCCGTGAGACTTTGATTGATACAAACTGCTTCATTGTTATTGTAGCGTATCAGATGATAATCATTTGTCGAAAAATCTATCTAGTGAGACTTGCCTAAGACCGATTCGGCATGTATCTCACCTTTGCATGAAAGGCCTTATTCTTAAAATCAATTGTCCAGATCAGCATGGCATCGTCGCTAAAGTGGCATCCTACGTCGCAGATTACGCAGGAAACCTAGTAGAATTTTCTCAATTTACTGACGATCAAAATGGCAAGTTTTTTGCTCGTGTTGAGATTGATACCACCGATCTATCAGTTGATGTAGATGACTTCGTGAAAGGATTTGAAACACTCGGCAAATCATTACAAGCAGCATGGCACTTCCGCCATCAACCATACAAAATGCGAACCGCTGTGCTGGTGACCAAAACTGACCACTGCTTGAACGAAATTCTCTGGCGCACCAAGCTTGGGGAGATGCCTATTGAAATTACATCAATTATAGGCAACCGCGATACATGCAAATCTATCGCCGATAACGCAGGTATTCCATTCCATCATGTTGATATGGATGGTGAAAAAAAAGCCGAGGGTTTTCAGAAGATACGCGATTTGTTGCTGGACCAAAAAGTTGAACTCACTGTGTTGGCAAGATTCATGCAAATCCTTCCCGACTGGTTTTGCCAAGAATTCGGTGGCAAAATCATTAACATACATCATTCGTTCCTACCGGCATTTATCGGCGCAAACCCATATCGCCAAGCATATGAGCGTGGCGTAAAGCTGATTGGAGCAACCTGCCACTACGTCACCTCAGATCTCGATGCTGGACCAATTATTGAGCAAGAAGTCCAACGCGTGCAGCACTTCCACAGCCCACAAGACCTCATACGCCTCGGGCGTGACTGCGAGCGTAATGCCATTGCACGAGGTATTCGATACCATGTGAATGACCGCACGATCATCCACAAAAACCGTGCAATTGTTTTCCCCGACTAGCTATTTAATCGGTTTGCTCTTACGCATGCGCTTTTCAAACAAACAGGTGGACGTGAATCCTGTTTCTTCCAAAATTGAAACCCCCTGCTCAAAATCTTGTGCCACCTCGCTTGGAGCGTGAGCATCAGAAGATAATGTGATCGGTATTTTAGCAGTAGCCGCTAGCTTGAGAAATTCGCTCGACGGGTAAGCTTCTGCGCAAGGTTTGTGCAGGCCAGCCATATTGAGCTCAATAGCAATACCGGAATCGGCTACCGCTTCAATCACTGGATCATAAAATCGGCGAAGATCACCTTCTGGTTTGTAACCAAATTTTTTGATTAAATCCGGGTGACCAAGAAAATCAAACAAACCAGTGCGAGCCATTGTCGCGTATTCATCCCAGTAGGTTTTCCAAATAAATTCGATATCGGTTTCCGCCCAGCGGCCGAGCTCTGAAGGGTTGTCAAAACCCCACAAGTCTCCGTTACTACTCGAATAGTGAATAGATCCAATTAAATAGTCCCAGCCAAATCTACTTGTCAGACTTTCGATCCATTTTTCGTTTCCTGAAAACCAATCGCACTCCAGTCCCGCTCGTATTGCAAGCCGATCACCAGCGTGGACACGTGCGCGATCAATCCACTCGAAATACTCATCAAGCTGGTCTTCTCGCATTCGCCATTCATCAAAAGGTTCAGGCGATTGCGGCGCATGATCAGAGATGCCATATTCCGCAACCCCCCTCTCAATGGCGCGATCAATATATGTCTCAGGCTCGCCCTCCGCGTGCATACATAATGGCGTATGGGTATGATAATCAGCAGGTAATAATGCTCCAGACATATGAATTATTTAGGTCGTTGCGTGTAGTGACCTTATTTGGCCATTACCACGAATTCGATACTGATATGACGTCAACTCACGCAGCGCCATTGGACCACGTGCATGCAATTTGTCAGTTGAGATGCCTATCTCCGCACCAAAGCCAAACTCACCACCATCACTAAAGCGCGTCGAGGCGTTATGAAACACACAAGCACTATCAACTCGCGTTATAAAACTCTCAGCGCGAGCAGAATCATCTGTAACGATACACTCGGAGTGCCGTGAACTGTGGCAATTGATATGATCAACAGCCTCGGTCATGCCACTAACCACCTTGATAGCGACGATGAGATCAAGATATTCTGTATCCCAATCATCATCGGATGCTACCACAACGGCATCACCAAGAATTTCCTGCGTTTTAGAGTCGCCACGCATTTCCACTCCCTTGTCAGTAAAAACCGTGGCGATTCTGGGTAAAAAATCATCAGCTATCTTGTTATGCACTAACAAGGTTTCCATGGCATTACACACACCCGGCTTATGAGTCTTCGCATCATCAGCTATGGCTACCGCCATGTCGATATCAGCTTCCCTATCAACATAAGTATGACAAATCCCATCATAGTGCTTGATCACCGGCATCCGGGCCCGAGAAACAACCGCCTCTATTAGCCCTTTACCACCACGCGGAATGATCACATCAAGCCATTGATCCATACCCGCCATCACACTAACGCTCTCGCGATCAGTGAATGGGATCAGCTGAATAGCATCGTCGGGAAGACCTGCCACATGACCACCTGACTGAAGCGCATGCGCTATCGCTTTATTAGAATGAATTGCTTCAGATCCACCGCGCAAAATAGTCGCATTCCCAGATTTTAAACACAAAACTGCAGCATCGCTGGTAACATTAGGACGGCTTTCGTATATAATTCCGATCACTCCAATAGGCACCCGCACTTGCTGGATACTAATATCATTGGGGCGAGTCCACGCATCCATCACCTCTCCAATTGGATCAGGCAAATCGGCAACCTCCTCAATGCCGACTGCGATCGCCTCAAGCCTTGCATCATCTAACCGCAGGCGATCTAACATAGCCGGCGACAAATCATTCTCCTCACCTGCAATTATGTCCTTAGCATTGGCTTTTATAATACTTTCTGCTTGCTCCCGAAGTCCATCAGCCATAGCTCGAAGGATGTCGTTTTTCTTTTCCGTATCAAGTACGGCCAAGGCATGGGCAGCAGCGCGGGCACGAGCACCCATGCCATGAATCACATCTTTAATTCCCTGAGAATCCACAAGCTTAATTACGTTAGATTTCTGATACTTCAAGATTACTGACCTCGTCCTTAACCTTTTCAGCAAGGGGCGTCGAAAGGTAACGTTCCGTGCTACTGCAAGCGACCGTGACGATCCGTTTACCAGCAAATTCTGGGCGCTTGGCAATTTCAATGGCAGCCCAGATGTTCGCACCACTGGAAATGCCCACAGGGATACCCTCGTTTTGCGCCACTTTTTGAGCCATGGAAAATGCGTCATCGTTACTTACGCAAACAACTTCATCAATGATATCCCTGTTGAGGTTTCCTGGGATAAAACCAGCACCAATTCCCTGAATCTTGTGTGGCCCAGGCTCGCCGCCGGAAATCACCGGACTATCAGCGGGCTCCACAGCAATGGCTTTCATTTCACATCGTGACTTAAGCACCTCAGAGACTCCAGTAATAGTTCCGCCCGTACCAACACCAGCAACAAAAGCATCTATTTTACCATCGGTATCGTTCCATATCTCTTCAGCGGTTGTCTGCCTGTGCGCCTCTGGGTTTGCCGGGTTGTCAAATTGGCTAGGACCAAATGCACCTACACCCGCCTCTCCGACGAGCTGCTTCGCCTTGGCAATAGCCCCACCCATACCCTTCGCACCTGGCGTTAGAACGATTTCAGCTCCCAACATGCGAAGCAAAACTCGACGCTCCATGGACATGGTTTCAGGCATTGTCAAAATACAGCGATAACCCTTCGCTCGGGCTACAAACGCAAGAGCTAT
>DPWT01000104.1 GCA_003527555.1 Verrucomicrobiales bacterium
GCAGCACCAATCCCTTCGCATTCCGTCACTACAACCCCGACGAGGAAGTCGGCGGCAAAAAAATGCGTGACCACCTTCGCTTCGGCGCCGCCTACTGGCACGTCATGCGCAACGAACTCGGCGACCCATTCGGAGCCGGCACTGCTCTTATGCCATGGGACGATGGTTCAGAGACACTCGATAACGCCCTAAACCGCATCCCCGTCTTCTTTGAGTTCCTGCAGAAGACTCAAATCGACTACTACTGCTTCCACGACCGCGACATCGCTCCCGAGGGCGCAACCCTCACGGAAACCCACAATAACCTCGACCGCGTTGTTGATGAACTCGAGAAGTTTCAAAACGAAACCGGCAAGAAACTCCTCTGGGGCACGGCCTGCCTCTTCGGGCACCCACGCTACGCCCAAGGCGCTGCCACCTCTCCCGATGCGAACGTTTTCGCCTACGGCGCCTCTCAAATCAAACACGCCCTCGAAGCCACCCATCGTCTCGGCGGTGAGGGATACACATTCTGGGGCGGCCGCGAAGGATACGCCACACTTCTTAATACCGACATGAAACGCGAGCTCGACCACCTCGCGACCATGCTCCACCTCGCCGTGGACCACGCCAAGAAGATCGGCTACACCGGACAGTTTTACATCGAGCCCAAGCCGCGCGAACCATCTACCCACCAATACGACTCCGATTCCGCTGCCTGCCTGAATTTCCTACGTGAGTATGACCTCCTTGATCACTTCAAGCTGAACATCGAGACCAATCATGCCACCCTCGCGGGCCACACCATGGAACACGAACTCGATGTCGCCATTGGGTCAAACGCGCTCGGAAGTATCGATGCCAACCGCGGCGACGAACTCATCGGCTGGGATACCGACCAGTTCCCCACCAACGTCTACGACACCACTCAGGTCATGATCCGGGTGCTAGAAATGGGCGGCTTCACCACTGGCGGACTGAACTTCGATGCCAAGCGTCGCCGCGAATCACACGAGCCAGAAGATCTATTCCATGCCCACATCGGCGGCATGGATGCCTTCGCTCGTGGCCTGAAAATCGCCCACAAAATCATCGAAGACGGCCGTATGAAAGCCTTCGTTTCTGACCGCTACGCCAGCTACGACAGCGGCATCGGCTCCGAAATCGAGTCGCGCTCAACCACGCTCGACGCCCTCGATACGCACGCTCAAGGCATTGATGCCCCGCAACTCGCCAGCGGCCGCCAGGAAATGCTCGAAAATATTATCAATGATTATCTCGCCTAATCACAGATATTCACCTAAAAACCCTCTTCATGACCAATTAGTCATTAATTAAATACACTATACTATGAGCACATTACAAAACGACGCTAATAATAATAAAGTATTCTGGGGCTGCTTTATTGCCCTGATCGCTACCGGCTTTGGCTTCATTGCCCGGATGTTCCTTATCAATACCTGGGCCGCAGAATTCGGTCTCGATCCTGCTCAAGCAGGAAGACTAGCAGGTATTGGTATCTGGCCATTCGCAGTCAGTATTATCCTGTTCAGCCTATTCATTGACAAAATCGGCTACAAAGTCGCAATGCTTGTAGCATTTTTAGGCCATATCATATGGGCCATCATGGGTGTATCCGCCTACTTCATCAGCAAGGGAGGTAATCCTGAGCTCGGATTCCAACTTGTCTTCTGGGGCAGCTTAATCCTCGCACTAGGTAACGGCTCGGTCGAAGCATTTATTAACCCGGTTGTCGCCACCATGTTTAACAAGGAAAAGACGAAGTGGCTCAACATCCTCCACGCCGCATGGCCTGGTGGACTTGTCCTTGCCGGTCTTATTACTATTTTTATCGATCACGTGCCATGGTTCATCAAGGTTGGTCTGATCGCTGTGCCTGCTCTTATCTATTTCTTCATGCTCATCGGCAGCAAGTTTCCCAAAAACGAGCGTGAAACAGCTGGTGTAAGCTACAAAGAAATGCTCCAGGAATTTGGTATTTATGGTGCCGCAGTTGTCAGCTTCCTCATGACTCTACAGCTGATGGATTTCTTCCGTGAAATTGACCCCAACTACTTTATCGGCCTTGGAGTCGCCATGGTTGTGGCTTTCGGCATCTACACCCAACGCTTAGGACGTGGATTACTCTTCTTCCTTATTCTCATAATGCTTCCCCTTGCAACCACTGAAATCGGCACAGACGGCTGGATCACAGGGATCATGGAAGGCGTCGTGAAATTCCACCCAGGTTGGGTGTTAGTATACACATCAGCTATTATGTGTGTTCTAAGATTCTACGCTGGTCCGATCGTTCACAAACTGTCTCCACTCGGCCTGCTCGTTCTGAGCTCTATTCTCGCAATCGCTGGCCTACTCTGGTTAGCTGGCGCCAACGGGGCATTCATCATCTTTGCCGCAGCAACACTCTACGCACTTGGCAAGACTTTCTTCTGGCCCACAATGCTGGGAGTAGTCTCAGAGCAAACACCCAAAGGTGGTGCGCTAACACTGAATGCCATTTCAGGCATTGGTATGCTAGCTGTCGGAACACTCGGTTTCCCCTACATCGGTGTCCTTCAAACTCAGGAACAACAGGACGCACTAGCGAGCTCACCCAAGGTAGCTGAAATCACGCCAACTCTTGTTCAGGATGGCAAATTCACCGCCCTGACAGACAAGAATATCTATGAGATCCTTGAATATAAGGCAATCGATGACGCAGTAGTTACAAAAACCATCGAGGCCCTTCCTGAGGACAAACAAGAAGAAGCCACAGCCGTCATTAAGGAAACCAAAGAGCAAAGTAATCAAAAAGCCCTAGGTAAGATGGCTTTGTTCCCGGGAATCATGCTAGCATGTTACATAGCCCTGCTGTTGTTCTTCAGAACCAAAGGTGGCTATAAGCCTGTTGAACTCGAAACGGGTGACCAGCTTCCTGCCAATTCAGAATCCTAATAATACTCAATCACCTCAACGGGGCTCGGGATCACCTCCCCAGCCCCGTTTTTTCTGCTACACCATCTTTAAAACATGTTCTTAGGACTCGATTGTTCCACTCAAAGCCTCTCAGCGCTGATTCTAGATGCGCGAGAAGGCTCCATCCTGCACGAGGCCTCGGTCAATTTTGAGCAGGACCTCCCGCATTTCAAAACCTCATCCGGCTTCGTCCATGGCGACGCTGAGGGTGAGGTTTTTTCTGACCCAACGATGTGGCTAGAAGCTCTCGATGCACTCTTTGCGAAACTCGTCGCCGATGGTGTAGACCTCTCAAACATCGAAGCCATCTCTGGCTCCGGCCAGCAGCATGCAACGGTCTATCTGAATGAGCAGTTCGGACCTGCGCTCGCATCCCTCGACCCAACAAAGGGACTCGCCGAGCAAATTCAACCCTGCCTGACACGCGAGCTCTCACCGATCTGGATGGACAGCTCCACAGCTGTTGAGTGCGAGGAGATCTCGGCAGCTGTCGGTGGCGACAAAGAAGTCTGCCGCCGCTCCGGATCCACCACCACCCAGCGCTTCTCAGGCCCACAAATCCGCCGCTTTTCCAAACTCTCACCGGACGCATGGAACGACACATCCGTCATCCATCTCAACAGCTCATTCCTCGCCTCCGTCATGGCTGGAGAATCCGTCAGCATCGACCATGGTGACGGCGCAGGCATGAACCTGATGAACCTTGCATCGGGAAATTGGGACGATGCACTGGTCAACGCAACCGCCACTGACCTCGCCGACAAACTCCCTACTCTCGCTCCGTCTGACACGGTAACAGGCACGGTAAGTTCTTATTTTGCCGAGAAATACCAACTCAACCCAGCGGCAAAGGTCGCCGTCTGGTCGGGTGACAATCCATGTAGCCTTGTCGGTATGGGTGCCGCATCTAGCGGCAAAATGGTCATCTCACTCGGCACAAGCTACACGCTCTTTGCCGCCATGGAGAAACCACTAACAGACCCCAACGGATTTGGTCACGTCTTTGGCAACCCCTGCGGCAAATTCATGAGCCTGATCTGCTTCAGCGAGGGCGCACTCGCCTTGGAAAAACTCCGCAGCCAACTCGACATCACTTGGGAACAGTTCAGCGACGCCGCTCTCAGCCAGGAAACTAGCCCCGTCCGCAGTCTGCTCGATGAGCAATTTCACAATATGAAAACTCACAGCGACTGGATGGGTGAAACCCCAGATACCATTTACCTAACTGGCGGAGCATCCCAAAACCAAGGCATCTGCCAAACCATCGCCAATATTTTCAATGCCAACGTTCAACGTATGGGCACCAGCGCCTCCGCATCACTCGGAGCCGCCATGCGCGCCGCACACGCCACCAATGAGTTCTCTCTCAGCCAGCTTGAGGAAAAATTCACCCAACCTGCACCCGACTCACTCGTCACACCCAATCCCGATACTACAAAGAATTACTAGCCACATCATACTTTCGCGGACCAAGCCCGCTTCCCAACTAAAAACTGAACACTTATAACTAATAACTAATAAAACCATGTCCCGACCCGTCACACTCTTCACCGGCCAATGG
>DPWT01000157.1 GCA_003527555.1 Verrucomicrobiales bacterium
GTTCCTCAACACCAAATTGGTAAACTCATAAGCAAAAAAATCGATAGCAACATGAATAATATCGATACACCTGCGACACATTAGTCAATGACTCTATAATCGATACGTTCACCGTTTATTCCCCAGCTTTCTCAATGCCTTGATCCGAACTAGCATCGGAGGGTGTGAGTAGTCTAGAAAAACAGGGAACCTATGTGGTGTGAGGTTTGACAAGTTATCAGCTGCTAGTTTTTTCAGCGCCCTAATTAGGTGCTCTGGAGTGCCCTGTGCATTCGCGGCATAGGCATCTGCTTCGAACTCATGTTTCCTGCTATTTAGATTGCCAACCACGGAGAGAATACGGCTCACAGGAGAAAACAAGAGTGTGAAAAAGACTAGTCCTGCGTAGGTGGAAATTTCGCTCACACCAAAGGCATCAAACAGACTGCGTGCAAATACACTTTCCTGACTTGTAACCACACCAAGAAGGAAAAAGATCACCGCTGTCTGGACAAAAGAAAAGATCATACGCTGGATGATATGCTTTTTCTTGAAGTGCCCAATCTCATGGGCAAGCACACCCAGCAACTCATCGATGCTGTGGTTTTCAATTAGCGTGTCAAACAGGGCAATCTTTTTGCGCTTACCGAAGCCTGTAAAAAATGCGTTCGATTTGGTGGAACGTTTGGATCCATCCATAACGTGAATCTCAGTGAGTGGAAAATCGCAGTCCTTCGCCATGTCCTGGATACGTGACTTGAGCTCACCATCCTCCATGGGTTCGAATTTATTAAACAAGGGGAGGATGAGCGACGGAGCCAGGTAGGTCATCAGCAGTTGAAATCCTGTAAATGCTAGCCATGCCCATAGCCAAGCATTTTCTACCGTGCCAAAAATCCATAGAACAAGCGCAAGTAGCGGGATGCCAAGAATAGAACCTAACAATATCCCTTTGATCTGATCAACCACAAAAGTTTTTGGTGTGGTTTTGTTAAACCCAAAACGTTCTTCAATGACAAAAGTATCGTAAATTTGAAACGGTAAGTTGAGTAACGTATTTCCGAAAAATAACACACCGATAAAGCTGATACCTGTAACCACCTCATTCCAACCGAAACCACGAAGCCAACCATCAAGCCAACCAAATCCACCGACAAACCAGAATACCAGCAGTAAGGTCAAACTATAGGTCGCCGTGATAATGCCAAAACGCTCAGACACTCGCGTGTAGTCTTGTGACTTAGCATATTTGTCTTCGTCATATACCCCATGAAATTCTTCAGGCAGTTTAGGATCCAGAGCCTTGAGGTTCAGAATGGAAGAAATGAAGTCAAGATTCCACAGCACCAACAGAGCGATGAGAATAAATAAAGCGGTTGAGTTATCCATGCACAGGATGGTTATGGAGTCATTGACTAGAAGTCAATGTGAGAGAGCGGAAACTAGCCAAAATTTACAGGCCCCTGAATATATTGGCCAATGCTTATCCTCCACCTCGCGCTTTCATCAGTGCGATGTGATCGTTGAGGATGGCCTCGTGTATTGCACGTTCACGAATCTGAGCAACAATTAGCTTTTGTTTAGCTCGAAGTGGTTCGTCATTAGCAATAACTCCCTCGGAAAATCGTGATTGCGCATGTGAATAGCTACGCTTTAACGCGATCACTTCATGCTGAGCTGATACGAGTTGTTTTTTACGGTTTAGATAGTTGATTCGAGCACTATCGATTTCGCCCAGAACTTTAATCACCTCAGAACGATAAAGTGCCGCTGCTTCAATACGTTTCGTCTTGTTGACTTTTACCTGTGCCATGCGGGCGGGATCATAGATTGGCAAGTCGAGTGACGGCCCCACTTGATGTTGCCAGATTTTATAACGACCCGTCAGTGAGTTCCCTGAACCCACAGCTGAAGCATTTAATCGGAACGAGGGTAGCAAGTTTAGCTTGGCAGACTTTTCCATCTGAAAAGCAGCTCTCACACGTGCTTCGGCAGCGAGTATGCGAGGGTGTGATGCTAGCAACTGCTTGCTCGAAATATTGGAAATGCCGCGTGGGTGAGGTAGTGATGATGATTTTGATGAAACGGGGGATGTCATGTCACCCACAAGCGTGCGCAGCTGGACAACTGAGAGCCTGTGCAGTCGTTCGATCTCATGAATAGCACGTTGGCTTTGCTGGTGAGTTGCCAACTGCTCACTCAACCGCGTGCCTGCGATAATTCCGGCATTGCTCTGTGATCGTGTCACCCGCACTAGGCCTGCACTGGCGTTGTGGCTATCATGTAACAGAGCAAGGTCTCCCTTGAGTTGTTTGATTAGAAAATGGGTTGAGGCAATTCGACTAGCTAGCTGTAAGCGCGCGGCATGCACATCCCAAAATGCAGCGTCCCGCGTGTAGCTGGCGGATCGTGTTGCCGCGTGAAGCTTCCCGGTAAGATCAATTTCCCATGAGAACAGGGCACCACCTACCCAAGGAGCAAGATTATACGGCCCAAAGTCTACATCACGTTTTCTGCCATCACGCCAACCTATCTCTAGACCAAAACGTGGTTTAGTTGCCGCCCCAGCTTGCTTGAGCAGTGCCTCTGCGCGATCTAATCTCGCTGCAATCACGGCAAGATCAGGGTTGTCACTTAATGCGCCTGTAATGTGGGTGTTCAGTGTCGAGTCACCATAAGCTTTCCACCATGGGTTTTGCACACGCTTCTGTGCCCAAGCAGGGACTCTCTGCCACGTCGGGTGATCATCGAGAGATACCGATGGTGATAACACAGAACAGCCAGTCAGCAGGATGGCTGATAGAATTGGATAGGCGATGCGTTGTCTCATGGGTTCACATAGATTGCCGTGGCATTAAGGAGTAGATTGTCTTTGTTGGATCCTTCCGCAACTACTCCAGTGACAACGAGTTGACTTAGCTCTTTAATCCCAGAAACGCCTTTGAAGCCAGTTTTCACTGGGCTGCCGTCATTATCGACCACCTGTACAGTCAAAACCGAAGCCTTGATATCCTCGGGGCTATCGCAGCAGACATCCCATGGCTTTGTGCAGGCGTCTCCTGGCTTTAGGTCACATGAGGTTAGGATATTGGGGTCACCCAATAGCATGATTGCTCGCCCATTGACCAATGGGTTTTCACTCCCCATAACTTTTCCTTTGATCGTTATTATGTCCCCTGGCAATGCCACTTTGCGGGTTTCAAAAATACCCTTAGCATCTGCGGGTGGATTCTTTATGATCAACTCAGAAATAGCATTCTTAACTTGGGGTATATCAGTATTGTCTGATGTTTCTTTTTTGTCAGAGCAGGCGCACATTACAAGTGCGATAATGGCAATTAGGCTTTGTATTTTGTTCATTGGTTTAATTGTTTTAATTGGTGATGATTTTAAGATGATCTGAGTGCTTTGGGGAGAGATGGGAGTAAACAGCGAAATGCAGGCGGCAAGGTGCCGAATGTTCCTAACAATACACCCGTAACGATACCAGTGAGAATGACCAAGGGGCTAAGTGTTAGGGTAAATGTCCCGATGGAAAATGGAACGGTGCGACCATCGAGCAGGAAGTATGCAAGCAGGCAGGCAATTAGTGTTCCGGTTAGTGTCGCAAGTAAGGACTCTTGGATGAGAGAGGCGAGTAAGGCAAATCTCGTGTATCCGATGGATTGAAGTGTCGCCATTTCCTGGATACGAGCAGCAAACGCAGCATACAGAGTGTTCAGTCCGCCAAAAAGTGCTCCGGCCGATACCAGTGCGGCAGTGACCCAGATCATAATTTTGATCGGCTGGTAAAACACACCAAGTTTGCTGTAATAAATGTCTTCGCCCATGGCTGCCAGCTCCAGATCATTGCGTTGTAAGGAGAATACCTGCACATCATCGAGCTCCGCGCTGTCTAGCCTTAGTGTGATCGCAGATAGAGTGTCGCGCTGTGTCAATGTGGCGAGGTCGTTGCGATCAAACCAGACCTCCGATTCCAACACAGTGCCAGGGGCTGCAAAAACACCAGAAATTATAAATTGTGAATCACCAAATTTCACCGGCATTCCTAGGGAAAGCTCATCAGCGTCCACGCCAAGTTTGCGATGTGCCAAATAGCCCACCATAACCTCTCCTGGACCGGGGAAATGGCCCTCAAGTAATCGGACTTTGGTGTGCACAAGAAGTGCCTTTTCCAATACCCCTCTTAACAACGCCTGATCTTTATGGCCGCTTCCCGTTTCCAGTGGTGCCTGGTAGTAAATCTCTCCTGAAACAGCAGACGTGCCGAGCCTGCCATCGAGTCCTCGGATGGAGGTGGCTGCTGCTGACTCGGCATCAAGATGCACCTCGGAGCGTTCAATGGATTCTTCTGACCCTTTACCGACGAGGATGACATTTTTTGATGATCCGGAAGCCGAAAGCACCGAGTCCATGCCCTCGTTGAGAGCAACAGCGACCATGAGTAGCAGCACCACAAGAGCAGAGCCGCCGACAGTTTGCGCTAGCCGTGAAGGGTCGCGAAACAAGTTTCTCAGGGCGTATGTAAATGGCAGCATGTTCGATGTGTTTGGTGGAAAATGATAGCGTGATTAGTGGCAGAGTGACTGGACGAGAGGGCGGGATGTGGCTTTCCATGCAGGATAAAGAGATGCTAGCAAGCCAAGTGCTAGTGAGACAGAAATGCCACTTAGTAGAACCGTGGGAGACGGTGATAGTGCCAGTGTTAGCCCTTCGTTACCTATGGTGAAGGCCTTGAAGTGAAAGAAGCCAAGAGCACCAAGGACACCTACAGCACCTCCGATGATTCCAAGTAATACGCCTTCTAACATAACGATGTTTGCAATAGCGAGACGTGAGTAGCCTAATGTTTGCAGAATGGCAGTTTCCTTAACTCGGCCACGGACGATGAGTAATACAGCATTTGCGACAAGGCCGAGCACTGCTAGAACTGCTCCCAGACCAAGCCATCGAGTGAAGCCAATCAGTTCGATCATTTGTTTCGCTGTCTCAGCAAAGAACGCCTTTTCTGGGCGCGTGGTGGTCGGTTGTTGGTCTGATGCAAATGTCTCATCGATCTTTCCTGCCACGCTATCGAGTTGATTGACGGAATCCACCTTGACGTTGAACTGAGTCACGATGCCCAAACCTATTTTTGATGCCTGTTGCAGGAAGGGGAGATGCACGTAAGCAACATTTTCATCCTGTGGAGCATCTGAGCTAATGATGCCTGCCACGTAGACATTCACACCCACAGCTTCAAATTTATCACCTGTAGAGAGACCACGTTTTTGCGCCAGATGCTTGCCGATCAATGCAGCATCACTACGTTTCATGAATTGTTCATATGATCCGGACTCGATTTTGATATCTGAATTGTATTGCTTGAGCGATTCAGGAGGGACGCCACGAAAGGCGATCACATCGAGTGAGGCGCCGCAGTTATTGACTACAATCTGAATCGGCAAAACTTCACTGACGCCGGGGATGCGTTTGATTGTTTCAAGGTAGTGCTCAGGTAGTCGCGACGTAGCAGGACAGAACCGATTCTCTCTGTAAACAACGAGCGTTGTATCATCGGCATTCATTTCCGTAGCACCAGATAAGGATTCCTGCATCGTCTGCACGGATGAATAGAGGAACATGCCAGCAGCCACGCCCATAACGGTCAACAAAGACCGAAGACGGTGACGTGTTAGGTTTTTAAGTGCTAGTGAGAATAATTTCATCAGGATTGCAGGTTTTGCTCGATTAGCTGACCTTTTTCGAGGTGTAGTGTGCGATGGGCTGACGCCGCAGCCTTCGGGTCATGTGTCACCATCACGATGGTTTTGTTGTGCTCTCTAGTAAGCTGACTTAGTAGTGCCAGTATGCTATCGGCCGATTCGCGATCTAGATCACCGGTGGGCTCGTCTGCTACCAGCAGGCCGGGGTCGTGCACGATGGCGCGTGCGATTGCGACTCGCTGTTCCTGGCCGCCAGATAGTTCGGATGGTCGATGGTGGGCGCGGTCCGTGAGCCCCACGAGATCAAGAGCTGCCATGATTTTGCTTTTGCGATCTGCCTTGCTGAGTTTTCCTAACAAAAGTGGTAGTTCGACGTTTTCATAAGCGGAAAGAATCGGCACGAGGTGGTAGAGTTGGAATATGTATCCAACATGCTTCGCTCTCCAGCGTGTTAATTCGGCACGAGACAAACCAGCGATGTTTCTACTGTCGATGTTGAGTTCGCCGTGGGTGGGGGAGTCGATACCGGCAACTAGGTTAAGTAAGGTGGTTTTCCCTGAGCCGGATGGCCCCATGAGTGCGAGGAACTCGCCCTTGGCAACATCAAGGGATAGATCTTCTAACGGGGTGATGGTTGTTTTCCCCTTGTTGAAGGATTTGGTGACGGACCGTATGGAAATAAAGGACATAGTGAGTTTTCTTGAATTTAGAATTTAGTTTTCAGGCTGCGGATTCACGCGGGCACCATCATCGAGTTGATCGTGAGGTGGTAGGATGAGCTGTTCACCTGATTTTAATCCGCTGATGACCAAGCGGTGGCCATCGCGCACCTCAGTGCCGAGTTTGACTGTTCGGGAAATCGCCCTGTTGTCAGGTGAAACCACCCAGACAAGGTTAGAGGATGCCACAGCAGATTCTGGCACATAGATTGAGAGTCGCTGGGAATTAGCGGAGGGATTTGACGCACTGCCAGCAGCATCATCCGATCCAAAAAATTTGGCACGCACGAGCATTTCAGGCCTCAAGCGTGGATCTGGATTAGTGATTTCGATTTTCGCCTGTAGTGTGTTACGTTGTAGATCTGCCTCACCAGTAATACGTGTCACCTTACCCTTGAAGATCGTTTCTGGCAGTAAGTCCGTGAGCAGTTCCACGTGTTGTCCCACCATCAGGCCAGCTGCTTCATTGAGTGGCACGTCCACCCTAGCTTGAAGCTTTTCTGGATCATACAGCTCAACGATCACAGCGGACTTCGGATCGTCCATATCGAGCATGCGTTTTTTCCCGGGTGCGGCGTGTAGGTGTAAGATCATACCATCTGCCGGAGAGGTTATTTTGGTTCGATCCAGAGCAAGTTGAGCGCGAGCACGAACCGTTTCTAACTGATCCACTTTGGAATCCATTGCTAGGCGTTCCTCATTAATTTGTTCAAGTCTTGCTTGGATACGGGGTATTTCTGTCTCTGACTCGGCCAATACGGCTTGTTGTTGTTCCACCTTGAGTGCTGCTTGCATAAGTTGCTGTTTGGGGATTGCACCATCTTCAATCCGCTTCAGTCGCCTCAGATTGTCCAGCGCATCGCTCAGTTGAGCCTTAGCGGTCACCACCTTGTTTTTTGCGGCTTCAAGTTCGGCGTTGGAAATATCGATACCTTTGCAATGCGCTATGATGGTTGCCTTTAAGCTTGTGATGTTTTGCTGCGCCTCGATTAGGTCAAGCTTAGCATCATCATCGATCAGTGTGGTTAGTAAGTCGCCTTGTTTTACCATCTGACCTTCGAGCACATACACGCTTTTAACCACGCCATTGATCAGTGCGGGCACGTAGGTGACGTATGGATCAGGCTCGATCCAGCCAGACGCTTGGAATTTCAGCTGCCCCTTAAGCAACTGACCTTTACCATTTCCTGTGGTATCAGGCGATTGGGTAGGGGCTGTGCCATCGGCTTTCCGCAGCGTAACCACCCGTGCTGTTTTGACCTCAACGGCAGGCAGGAGCCTGTCACCGAATAGCGATATAAGTATAACAATAAACCCAAGTAGCAGACCAATAGGTAGCAGCCACGCGAGTGAACGCTGCCGCTTCGCTATGGGGGCATCGGTTGTTGATGTGATTTTGTCGAGAGACATTGGTTGAAGTTTGTTAGGGGTTTGGTTCCAGGTGTTTTTTAACTGGAGGTGCCGGAATAGCTGGGCGAGGGGGTGCGACAACATAACGCTCAGTGAGAGCGGGCGCAAAAATCGTGCAGGCCAATCAAGCGGCTCTGCAAACAAACATTATCAAAGTCTCAGGACCAAATTCCTAAGATAAAGAGGGGTGCCAGATAACAAATCCGGCGGTGGGTCGCCACGGTTACGGATTGTGCTGTGCTGTGATGCCATGGGCAATGGCTTTGAGCAAAGATCATATTCAGGCGAGGTAAGGGGAGTTGCAGAATCCGAAGGAATGTCATCCGAGGCGTGCCAAACAAAATCACCCACATTAACAAGAAGCACCTGGGTGCAGTCGCTGCAGGGTACGGGAGAGTCAGCATCCTGGCCAGTGCTTGTTTCGTAGGTTGAGCAGGAGCTAGGGCAGGAGCTAGGGCAGGAGCTAGGGCAGGAAGAAGTCGCAGTGGTTGGCGTATCAACCGCACAGACGCAGTCACCCGCGTAATAAGAATCAATACACAAGCAATATCCGAGCACAGGATGCTTCAGAGCGATGAGCATTGCCATCACCGCGAAGAACATCACAGCTAACATATTTCTTTTCATAAGATCGTAAACAACAGTTAAGCCTTAGATCTATTCGAACCATTAGTCAATTTAAAAAAAGATGACGAATCGTTAGAGGTTTTTATGAGCTGCCTTTTCAAGCCGATTCTTTAACTGCTCAGGTAATCCATAGTCGGATAGTTCTTTGAGGAACTGCTTCCAGTCTTTTTTCATTCCCGACCCCAAATAAGCATTCAGTCTGGTAGCCACCGTCGAGTCAGCGAACGACTTTGAAGTTGGATACGTCTCACTCAGGAAATTGCGCAGATCTGAGTAGCGCGTCAGGTAGTACTTCTGGTGGTAGTTCTCTGCGTAGGTGAATGCCTTAACCGGCAATATTTCCGTCTGCACATTGGTGAGGGATATACCCAGCCGTTCTGCCTGCTTTGCACGCGACGACTCAGCAAGCATTCTCTGCGCGTCGTTTTGATAGAACACGGCATTCATATACTGTCGAGATCTGTTATTACTATCGCAACGGTGTGCATTCCAGAAATGACCTAGCAGGTCTTTGTAGGATATCACCATCGGGTCAAAATCAATCGAGATCGCTTCGGTGTGGTCGCCCATGAGACGATACGTTGGTTTCTCCTTGGTGCCACCGGCGTAACCGACACGCGTCCGCAGAACACCATTCAGACTTCCGAACTCGGAGTCAGGCCCCCAAAATCATCCGATACCAAATGTCGCTGTCTCGTAGGCGACTTTTGACGTTTCCTTATCGAGCGGCAAAGTGAGGGCGTCGACCTTACCATTTTCAGTAACAAGGTCTTCGCCATTGAGTGCGGTAAATCCGATCATGGCTGCAATGATGGTGGTGGTAGTGTAAAATGCGATACGCATGGTGAAAGTTAGCTGTCATCGCCAAAAAGCAACAATGACATAACGACCCTCGCCGAAACAGCAGGTTTGTCAAAAAAAAGGATGAGGCGTTTCGCTGAAACGGCCGCCAATTGGGCAGGGGCACTGCCTTTATGCACTGACAGCACCAACCACGATACCGAAAATTTTCCAGTCCAACAGATAATCGATTGCCAGATAAAGGTGTAGGATGACAATCAGCCAGTAGATTGTCTGAAAATCGGTCTTTGAGCATTTGTGGCGGAACTGCCGCTGTGCAAGCAGAGCTGCAGGCCAGCCCCCGATGAGCTCAAGAAAATGCAGCGTTGCCTCCGAGATGCGCCATGCTTTTGCACGGGCGAGTGCTTTGTCCCGTTTGAAAACGAAGTAGGTTATGATATTTACGATTAAAGGTAGCGAAAGCAGTAGACTGTGCTCGGGTTTCTTGACGAGCAGGTAATGACTCAACGCAAACACTGGCATAGCAACTAATATTACGAGTAACAACAAGGTGAGGACTGTGATTTTACCACCGTCATTTACATGCAGAGCATCTACGGCACATAGGCGACCCTTGGAGTCTGAACCAATTCTGTAACGAATCCTATCTCCCTTGGCAGGTCGTTTGTGGTGCTCGGCAAAGTCCCTGCGGTGAAGAAAAAGTCTACTCTTCTGGTGGCGCAAATACCCAAAACCTTTCTGCCTGTCCCATTCGACTATTTTCGAGGTGTGCATGATGATTCTGAATTTTGTCTATGCCGCTATTAGACCGCCCATGCGGCCTGCGGCAAACTAACAGATTGAAAGCATGTGACAAGAAAGAAGGGCGGCTACATACAAAATATAGATGATTAAGATGATGGTCATCTGTCTGTGGGTGGGGGGTCATCATGGTATTCATTATATTTCTTGGATGAACCACGCACTTGATCGGCTGGGTATTTTGCCTCGTTTTTGGTGATCTTACGTTGCATCGCTGTAAGCAGATCGATACCAAGGTTGTCGGCCAACTCGGTTAGATAGATACCGATGTCAGCGATCTCATCTTCGATATCCTCATGTTTGTCGCGAATGCGTTTTTCGACCTCATCGGGGGATTTCCATAGGAAGTGTTCCAGAAGCTCGCTTGCCTCGATCGAGATGGCTATAGCCATGTCTTTGGGGTTATGGAATTGTTTCCAGTCGCGTTCATCTCGGAACACGCGGATCTTATCTGCGATGTCTTTCAGTTGCATGGTGGTGGGGGATGGATGGTGAATTGTGTGGATGAATATGTCTCGAATTAGTAGCGAACAGGCGTTGCAGACAGCGAACTAAAGCCATCTAATATGATAGGATACTGATCGGCAACAATACTGTGGCGATTGCTCAGAACCAGATAAAACATATTTGATGGAGCAACTCGTCACTAAACCTAGAAAAAACCGCTATGGGACGCGTTCGGCCTGTGCCTGATGACCGCTATGATGCGACTACTACGAGCTGTGAAGCTGCTAAATGGAGATTTACAACAACTCGCAACGCAATAGCACAAAACAGGTTAATTGCAGCTTGAAGACAATCATCAGCGCTCTGGGGAGTTAATCACTGCTGTCATTATTCTTTCTAGGTAGATGCAATCCTGTATTGCTGAGAGTATGGGCAGGGAGCACAATCGAGGAAAACGCAGATACTCAACGGAACTGCAGCACAACATGTAATATCAAACCACGTATTACATACATTGTGCGAAGTTGTAATTATGTGATGCGGTATGTGGGGGTTTTTGTTGTAGATACGGCATATTAAGGGTTTCAGTCAGATTTCCGGCTCAACACGAACAAACGTGTGGCTGTCCAGATTCTTAAGGCCCTGAGAATGCAATATTTGTGTCTATGCTGTATGCTGGGACGCTGTGTGGCGTAAAAATAAAACGGCCACGTTCGCTGTGAACGTGGCCGTGTAGAATATTTACCAGTGGTGATCGTTTTGGCGAAACACCTCGCGAAGATTATTTGACCAGCTTACCGATTAGCTCATTCATCCGGGCTGCCATCTGGTGTGTGTTGTCCAGTAGCCCAGCTGCGAGTAACGCATTGTCAGTGAGCTGCTGCGCAACAAGACTTGCGGTGTCTTTATCCGACTCAATAAGCTTGTGAAGCCCGTGCATAACCTCATGGCGCGGGTTGATCTCCAGAGTAGCTTTGCTAGCCGGCATGTCTTGTCCCATGGACTGCATCATCGCGCGCATCTGAGCGTTGGGTGCTTCCTTGGGAGTTAATGCAGCTACAGGGCTATCCACAAGCCGACCAGAGATCTCAACCTTATCCACGCGCCCAGATAGCTCCTCCTCAAGGAAAGCGATGAGCTTTTTGGAATCTTTCTTGCTCAACTCCTTGCCTTCGGCTGCAACCTCATCGAGATCGATCTCAGCGCGATCAGCAGATACGAGCTTCTTGCCATTGAATTCAGGAAGCGCCTCCATGACGTATTGGTCGACAGGCTCAGTGAAGAAACAAACCTCCAGCCCCCTTGCCTTAAACGCCTCGAGATACGGTCCAGCTTCGATGGCATCGCGGGACATCCCCACCAAGTAGTAGATTTCCTCTTGCTCATCTTTAGCTCGATCAATATATTGTGCGAAGTTGGTGAGTTTGCCTGCCTCCTCCAGCGATGATTCAAAACGCAATAGCCCTGCTAGCTGTGCCTGATGCTCGTAGCTGGTAGCCACGCCCTCTTTAAGGAAGCGTGAGAATTTTTTATAGAAGTCTTCGTATTTTTCTGGCTCATTTTTTGCCTCTTTTTCAAGAAACTTGAGATAGCGCTTGGTGATCAGTCCGTTGAGCTTCTGAACAAGCGCGCTGTCCTGCATCGACTCGCGAGAGATATTTAAAGGAAGATCTTCACTGTCAATCACACCCTTTAGGAAACGAAGCCATTCCGGCAGAAGCTTGTCCGGCTTGGCGTCGATAAGCACCTTGCGGCAGTAGAGAGCTACCCCCGGCTCCATCTGGCCCATACCGAACTGTTCGGTGTTTTCAGTGGGAGTAAAAAGCAGTGCATTAATGGCGAGTGGAGCATCGGTACTGAAGTGCATTGTATAGCGTGGATCGTCAAAGGCATGTGCGGCGAACTTGTAGAACTCCTGGTATTGCTCCTCGGTGATATCTTTTTTGTTTTTCAGCCAGAGCGCCTCGACTTTATTGATGTGCTCACCATTGAGCTTGATCGGGAAGGAAACGAAATTGGAGTATTTTTCGAGAATTTGTTTGATGCGCGCCTCCGTGGCGAACTCTTCCATGCCTTCTTTGAGGTGAACTACAATGCTGCAGCCGCGCTTGGCATCAGCGTTCTCATCAATGCTGTAGCCCGTGGCCCCATCACTACTCCAGGTGTGACCACCAGTGCCGTTCTCCCATGAGTGCGTGGCAACCTCTACCTTATCAGCCGCCATAAATGCGGAGTAGAAACCGACACCAAATTGGCCAATGACGTCAGCATTGTCACCACCCTCTTTCATCTTTTCCAGAAAAGCCTTAGTGCCAGAATGCGCAATAGTGCCGAGGTTTTCAACGAGCTCCTCTTTCGTCATGCCAATTCCGGCATCAGAAATAGTCAGGGTTTTAGCCTCCTCATCGGTAGAGATCTCAATACCGAGCTCACGCTCAGCCTCATGAATATCTTTCTCAGTCAGCTGCTTAAGTCGCATCTTTTCCAAGGCATCGGATGCGTTGGAAACGAGCTCGCGGACAAAGATCTCCTTATCGGTGTAGAGCGAATGAATGACGATATCGAGGAGCTGACGCACCTCGGCTTGGAATGTGTGGGTATGTTCTTCTGTTGCAGTAGGCATGGTAACTAAAAATGGGATTCTCGGGGGCGGAAAATACGCAAACTCCCCCACCCTGCAAGCGAAATCCGAGTCAAGATAAGCAAAGCAAAGCTATGCCATCATGTGTAGAGATGCTTCATCAGCTAACGGAGCGCGCGCACCCATCGATCGATTGTAATATATCAATCCCTAAATCGCTGAGCGATGGGCATGCGACGACCCACACCAAAGGCCTTTGAGCTGACACGCAAGCCAGGTGCGGCTTGTGATCGTTTCCACTCGTTTAAGTCCACTCTGCGCTGAACCCACCGCACAACATCTTCATCAAACCCGTGCTTCTCAATGATCTCTGATCCTGAAAGATGTTTTTCGACGTAGAGCTCCAAAATGGCATCTAGAATGTCGTATGGAGGTAATGAATCTTGGTCTTTTTGATCGGGTCGCAACTCGGCACTTGGTGGCTTTGATATTGTATCCCATGGAATAATTTCACGTTCACGATTGATCCAG